>CAYQGF010000322.1:0-4843 GCA_964416885.1 uncultured Iamiaceae bacterium | reverse complement strand
GCCTGGCCTTCTTCGTCAGCAACGACAACCTCCGCAAGGGCGCCGCCCTCAACGCGGTCCAGATCGCCGAGCTGGTCGCCGCCGAGGCCTGACCCCGCCGCCGGCGGTCAGACCTTCACGACCTCCAGACCTCGCACGCCGGCCACGAGGTCGAAGTCATCGTCTTGGGCGACGACCGGGAGGCCATGAGCCGCCGCCGTGGCGGCGATCCACAGGTCGTTGATGCGCACCCGACGACCCGTGGCGGCCAGGCGGGAACGCATCTCGGCCCAGACCTCAGCCACCGCCCCGTCGACGTCGAACACGTCGCCCGCCCTCGCGGCGTCGCGAGTCTCCTGCCGGACGGCGCGGGTGTGGTCGTCGGCCGCGGCCCGGACGCCGAGCTGCAGCTCGGCGATCGTCACCACGGAGACCGCCACCTCGCTCGGGATCGCTTCGCGCCGGAGCCGGCGACCGGCCTCGCGAGCGACGTAGACACTGGTGTCGGCGACCCCGCCAGGTGCGCTCCACGATCCCATGGAAGTGGGTCCTCGTCGCTGTACTCGCCGCTGGCCAACTCCATCTCGCGGGCGAACTCCGGGTCATAGGGGATCTTCTCGAGCCGGCGGAACAGCTCCTCGAAGGTCAGGCCCTTTTTGCGGGGCGTCAGGGGGACCACCTGGGCGACGGGCTCGCCCTCGACGGTGATGGTGATCTCCTCGCCGGCCCGGACTCGGCGCAGCACCTCGTCGGTGTTCTCGTGGAGCTCGCCCGCTGCGACCTCGGCCATGGGCGACAAGTCTACGGGCGGGCGGGAACGGGTGGACGGGGCCATTCGGGTCACCTCCGGGCGAGGGCGAACGGGAGGACGGGGCCGGAGCCGGTGGCGCGGAGGAGGTCGGCGACCACGGTCATCGTCCAGCCCGAGTCCCACACGTCGTCGACCACCAGGACGGGGCCGACCATGACGTCGGCGGACGGCAGCTCGGACCGTTCGACCGCGAAGGCGTCCCAGACGTTGGTGAGCCGGTGGGCGGCATTGCCCATGTCGGCCTGGGGCCGGCCCGGGCGACGGCGGACGACGGCGTTGTGCACCGGCAGCCGGCCGACCTCGCCGATGCGGTGGGCCAGCCCGTCGAGCAGGGCCTCGCGCTCGGGCCGGGCCGATGGCACCCACGTGACCCAGGTCGGCCGCTCCCACGGCCAGCGCTTGAGGCAGCGGGCCACGCCCCGCAACAGGTCGTCGTCGACCTCGGCCGCGGCGAAGGCCGCCTCGACCGCCGGCCACCAGCCGGCGTCGTCGACCCGGCACAACGCTCGGCCCTCCTCGGCCCGGCGGTCGACCTTGATGTTGCCCTTGGGCTCGGCCAGGCCCCGGGGCCACTGCTTGCGGGGCTCGATCGGGACGTCGATGCCGCGCAACAGCTCGGTGGCCCGCCGCACCACGACCGGGTCGAGGGTGACCGGGTCGCCGGAGCCGGTGCACACCGCGCAGCGACCGCACGGCCCGTTCCCCGCCACCAGCGGGTCGTCGAGCGACGAGCGCAGGAACGCCATCAGGCAGCGCTCGCCCCGGGCGTAGGCGACCATGGCGTCGGCCTCGGCGGCCCGGGCCTGGCGCACCCGCTCGACCCGCTCCCGGTCGTACGCCCAGGGCCGGTCGGTGCGGACCCAGCCCCGCCCCTCCTTCTCGACCGCGCCGTCGACGTCGAGGATCTTGAGCAGCGTCTCCAGCCGGCCCCGGCGCAGGTCGACCTCCCGCTCCAGGTCGACCAGACCGAGCGGCACGCCACCGCTGGAGCCCAGGGCATCGAGCACCCGGACGCACAGGTCCTCCGGCGGCAGGCCGACGCCGGCGAACCACGACCAGATCGCCCGGTCCTCCTCCCCCGGCAGCAGCCAGGCCTCGGCCCGGTCGACGGCACGGCCGGCCCGCCCGACCTGCTGGTAGCAGGCGATCGGCGACGGTGGGGCGCCGAGGTGGTGGACGAAGGTGACGTCGGCCTTGTCGACCCCCATGCCCAGCGCGGAGGTGGCGACCAGGGCCTTGAGCCGGTTGGCCTTGAAGTCCTGCTCCAGACGGAGCCGGTCGTCGGGATGGGTGTCGGACGAGTAGGCGTGGGCGTCGATGCCCTCGCTCCGCAAGAACTCGGCCACCAGCGCGGTCTGGGCCACGGTGAGGCAGTAGACGATGCCCGTGCCCTCGACCGCCGGGATGCGCTGGGCCAACCAGGCCAGCCGGTGGGCCATCGTCGGCAGCGTGGCGACGCCGAGGTGGAGCGACTCGCGGTCGAGCGTGCCCCGCATCACCACCACGTCGGCCCCGAGCTGCTCGGCCACGTCGGCACACACCCGCTCGTTGGCCGTCGCCGTGGTGGCCAACACCGGGGTGCCCGGCGCCAGCCCGGCGATGGCGTCGCGGATGCGGCGGTAGTCGGGCCGGAAGTCGTGGCCCCAGTCGCTGATGCAGTGGGCCTCGTCGACCACGAGCAGCCCCAGCTCGGCGCTGAGCCGGGGCAGGACCCGGCGGACGAAACCCGGGTTGTTGAGCCGCTCGGGGCTGATGCACAGCAGGTCGAGCTGGTCGGCCGCGACCTGCTCCTCGATGGCGTCCCAGTCGTCGATGTTGGTGGAGTTGATGGTGGCGGAGCGGACACCCAGCCGCTCGGCCGCGGCCACCTGGTCGCGCATCAGGGCCAGGAGCGGAGAGACGACGAGGGTGGGGCCGTGGCCAGCGTCGCGGCGCAGCCGGGTGGCGATGAAGTAGATCGCCGACTTGCCGAACCCGGTGCGCTGCACGACCAGCGCCCGCCCGCCATCGGTGGTGACCGCCTCGATGGCCGTCGCCTGTTCGGGGCGCAGCACCGCCTCCGGCCCGGCCAGCCGCGCCAGCAGCTCCTGCGCCCGGGCGGAGGTGGCGAGGTCGGCGGTGGTCATGCCCCCATCCTCCCAGGAGGGTGTGACAGTGGAGGCCCCATCGGTGTTCAGGCCCTAGATGGTTGGTTCCAAGGGGTTCGCGCGCTGCGCGCGATCATCCACCACTTGCGTGGCGAGGGTGTCCACGATCAGGGGGCTTCAACAGACCCTGATCCCGAAGGGATGCAGTGCATGAACCCTGACCTGGACACCCTCGCGACTCGACTGTACGTGACCATCGACGACCTCCTCGTCGAGCACCCTGGGTGGGCACCAGAACGGCCTGCGGTCGGGATCGCCCCGAAGCTGAGCGACGCCGAGCTGTTGACCATGTCGGTGCTGCAGGCCCTGTTGGGGTTCACCTCCGAAGGCCGCTTCATCCGCTACGCCAAGGCCCACCTGCGCCCGTGGTTCCCCTACGTCCCCGCCCGGCCTGGCTACAACAAGCGGCTCCGCCGCGCCGGCGGAATGTTCCAGCACGTCATCGCGTACCTTGCCCGGGCCTGCCCGTCCTGGCACGACGACCTCTGGCTGGTCGACTCCACACCGGTCGAGTGCGGCCGCAGCCGCACCACCGCCAAGCGATCGGACCTCGCCGGCTGGGCCACCTACGGCTACTGCGCGTCGCACTCGAGGTTCTTCTGGGGCCTGCGCCTCCACCTCATCGTCACCCCCTCCGGGCTCCCGGTCGCCTACGCGCTGGCCGGCGCCAAGGCCGACGAGCGCGACACCGCCTTGGACATGATCGCCCTCGACCCCGACCTGCTCGATCGGCCCGGCCAGGTCCTCATGGGCGACAAGGGCTACCGACGCGCCAGCTTCGATGAGGCCCTCGCCGAAGCAGGCATCACCATGGTCCGGCCCACCTTCGGCAACGACCAGCCCCGGCCACACCAGCAGTTCCTGCGCCCGTTCCGTCAGATCATCGAGTCGGTCAACCAGACCCTCAAAGCCCAGCTCGACCTCGAACGCCACGGAGGCCGCACCCGCCCCGGCGTCTGCGCCCGCGTCCTCCAACGACTCCTCGCCCTCACCGCCACCATCTGGCACAACGAGACCAGCCACCACCCCGGCCCCGCCCGATCACTCACCGCCTACGACCACTGACCCCTTGGAACCAACCATCTAGGTGGGGGGCTCCCAATCGTCGGGCCGGGCCCAGACGAGCGAGTAGCGGAACAGGGCGTGGCGGCGGTAGCGGACGCCGGGGAGCAGCAGCGTCGCCAGCTTCAGCACCTCGGCATAGGTCTCGTCGGGGTCCTGCATCGGGGCCACCACCTCCCGGTACCCGCCGTGGCGACGGGAGCGGGCCCGGGTGAGGACGGCACCCGCGACATCGTGGGCCAGGTCGTACCCGGTCCGCGACCGGGCCAGCCCGACGACGCCCAGCATCCCGCCCGGGGCGACGAGCGAGGCCAGCCGGACGAGGCCGGCGCGCAGCTCCAGGTGGTGCAGCACCGCCACCGTCACCACCGCGTCGAACGACGCCAGGGGGAGGTCGGCGGTCATGACGTCGAGGGCGCGCACCTCGACGTTCTCCCGCCCCGCGAGCCGGGCCGCGGCCCGGGCCACGCAGTCGCCGTCACGGTCGACGGCGAGGACGCGAGCGGCCCGGTCGGCCAGCTCCCCGGCCAGGTCGCCATCGCCGCACCCGACGTCGAGCACCGAACCGCACGGGTCCGGCAGGGCGTCGAGGAGCACCCGGTGGTACTCGATGTTGTGGTTCCAGGCCGAGGCCTCCGACGGGGTCGTGCCATGGGGGGTCGCCACCGCCGGGACGTTAGGCCCGCGTCACGGCGAGGTGGCCGCGGCCGGGACCACGACGGACCGGCGGGTCAGACGGCGACGAGGGTGGCGGCCAGGGCGGCGATGCCGAGGCCGAGGAGCTGGGTCCGGCGCATCCGCTCGTCGAGCACGGTCTGGGCCAGCAGCACGGTGGCCGCCGGGT
>CAYQGF010000321.1:0-4857 GCA_964416885.1 uncultured Iamiaceae bacterium | reverse complement strand
TCCGGGCCTGCCCCGAGTGCCGGGCCGAGGTCGACGACCTGCGGGCCACCGCGGCCCGTCTCGGTGAGGCCGTGGCGTCGACACCGCCGCCGGGCCTGCGCGACCGGGCCCTGGCCGAGGTGGCGCGCACCCGTCAGGTCGCCCCCGGACGGCTCCCGCTGGCGGCGCCCCGACGGCGGTGGCCGCCGCTGGTGGCCGCGGCCGCCGTGCTCGTCCTGCTCGCCGGTCTCGGTGGGCTGGTGCTCCGGGCCGACCGGCGGGCCGACCGGGCCGACGACCTCGTCGCCATCGTGACCGACCCGGGCGCGCACTCCGTCGCACTGGACGGCGACGGGGCGACGATGCGCCTGGTGGTCTCGCCGGCCCGCGAGCGCTCGGTGCTCCTGGCCGAGGACCTGCCGGCCCCGCCGAACGGGACGACCTACGCCCTGTGGTTCGACCGCCAGGGCCGGATGGTGCCGGTCGGCCTCTTCACCCCCGACGACGACGGCCACGTGCGCCAGCGCATCGACGACATCCCCGCCGGGGTGGTCGGCGTCACGATCGAACCGGAGGGTGGTTCCGACGAGCCGACGCTGCCGGTCATCGCCCAGGGCTCCTCCTGACCGGTCCTCGACCGCTCCTAGGGGGGCCGTCGCGCCAGGCCCGCCAGGCCCGGTAGCCGCCGTCGAGGTCGGTGGCGCGGGCGACGCCGAGCTGCCGCAACACCACGGCGGCGAGCGAGCTGGCGTAGCCCTCGTTGCACACGAGCACGACGACGCGATCGGGGTCGCCGGCCTCGGGGTGGCGGTGGGCGCCGTCGGGGCCCAGCCGCCACTCCAGCTCGTTGCGCTCGACGACGATCGCCCCCGGGAGCTCGCCCTCGGTCTGCCGGGCCCCTGCCGGGCGGGTGTCGACGACGAGTGCCCCCTCGGCCCGCAGGCGGTCCAGGTCGGCCGGCCCCGGGCGTCGGCCCAGGGCCTGCCGGGCCGACGTCAGCAGCCGGTCGACCGCTGTGGTCATGGCGTGAGGATGCCCTGCCCGGCCAACGCCGCGGCGACCACGTCGTGGTCGAGCCGCGGCGCGGGCGAGAAGACCCGTTCGGTCCGCACCGGGCGCAAGGCGTCGTCGTAGAAGGTCATGGTGGAGAGGGCGGGAGCGTAGACGTGGATGCTGGTGGCCGGCGCCGCGGCCACGTTGACCACGTCGTGGACCCGGTGGCCCGGCACCCGCCTCACCGACCCGACCGCCAGGTCGACGCGGGCCGGTCGGGGCCGGTACCCGGCCCGGCGTCGGGGCGCGACCAGCTCGACCAGCGCCCCCTCGACCACGGCCACCGCCCCGGTGGACCCGCCGTGGTCGTGGAGCTCGACGCCGTGGCCCGACGGCCACGTGATCAGGTACGCCTCCCAACCCGGTCCCTCGGCCAGCCGGTCGTGGACGCGGTGCCCGGGCTGGTGGTCGACGAGGTCGGCCCACAGACGTCGGCAGGCCACCAGCGCCTCGGCCACGGCGGCGGGAGCGGGGTGGGGGGCGACGACGTCAGGATCCATACCCGATAATACCTATCGGAATTAGCCAAAAGGCGCAAACGTCATTCGTCCCGCCCGGCTACGGTCGACCGGTCGCCAGCGAGGGAAGGGGGTCACAACCGATGCGTCGAGACCGCCCGTCGAGCCGCCGCGCCGATGGCCCCGCCGTGGCGACGGCCGAAGCCCGGTCCACCGCCCTCTTCGGCCGACGGGTCATGCTCCGTCCGCTCACCCTCGCCGACTTCCCGGCCTGGCGCGAGGTCCGGCTCCGCTGCCACGACTGGCTCACCAAGTGGGAGCCGAGCCGGCAGGCCGGGGCGCCCGACCCCACCACCGACCGCGACGCCTTCGGGGTCCGCTGTGCGGCCCGCCAGCGCGAGCGGGCCCTCGGCACCGGGCACGGCTTCGGGATCTTCCACGAGGGCCGGTTCTGCGGCGAGATCAACCTCAACACCGTCCAGCGGGGCCCGTTCCAGAACGCCTACGTCGGCTACTGGATCGACGAGGCCGTCGCCGGGCGGGGCCTGATGCCGGAGGCCGTCGTCGTCCTGGCCCGGTTCGCGTTCGAGGAGCTGGGCCTGCACCGGCTCCAGGTGTCGATCATCCCCCGCAACGCCTCCAGCCGGCGGGTGCCCGAGAAGCTCGGCCTCCGCGACGAGGGCACCGCCGTGCGCTACCTGGAGATCAACGGCGTGTGGGAGGACCACGTCCGCTACGCCCTCACCGCCGAGGAGTGGGACGCGCGCCACGAGGAGCTGGAGCTGGCCTGGCTCGGCCCCGACGGCCCGCCGGCGTGAGGCCTACTCGTCGCGGATGACGGCGGGGGAGTGGCGGAAGAACCGCTCGACGTCCTCCTGGTACTCGAAGGCATCGTCCTCCCCGCGGCCCACCGTGTTGCGGAGCCGCACCGCCTCGACGAAGGCCTGCACCGCTCCGGCCGAGGTGTAGCGGTACTCGAAGCCGGCCTCCTTGAGGCGTCGGTTGTCGATGCCCCGGCCGTAGCGCAGCAGGTCGAGCAGCTCGGGCGGGATGTCGACGCCGATGCGGCGCAGTGGCTCGGCCGCCAGGTTGGTGCCGACGAACGGCAGCGGGATGGTGAGCTTCCCGCAGATCGCCGCCACCTCGCTCCACGGCAGGAGCCCGTCGCCGGCCACGTTGTAGATGCCCGAGCGCCCCTCGCCGATGGCGAACAGCAGCGAGCGCACCACATCGTCCTCGTGGACGAGCTGGAACCGGGGGTCGAAGCCGAGCACCGACGGCACCGCCGGAAGGCGCAGCGCCTTGCTGAACGGTGTCGACAGCTTCGGCCCCAGGACGTTGCAGTAGCGGAGGAGCGTGACCTCGACGTGCGGGTTGTCGATGGCGAAGTCGCGCACGTAGCCCTCGACCTCGAGCAGGCTCCGCTCGATGCGGGTGCGCGGCGGCTGCTTGCGGGCCCCCGTCTCGGTCCACCACACCGGGTCCCGGGACGTCGCCCCGTAGACGAGCGCGGAGGACTTCACCACCACGTTCCGCACCGTGCTGCCCGGCGTCGAGGCCGCCGCGAACAGGTTCATGGTGCCGATGACGTTGATCTCGTGGAGGCGACGACCGCTCGTCTGGGTCGAGTCGACCACGAGGAAGGTGTGGACGATGGTGTCGACCTTGGTGGCCGAGACGATGCGGCTGAGGATCGAGTAGTTCTCGTCGGAGCGGACGTACTCGGTGCGCTCCAGGTGGACCTTGGGCTCCTCGGTGTCGAGCCCGATCACGACGTCGACATCGGGGTCGTTCTCGATGGCCTGGGCCAGCCGGCCACCCCAGAAGGTGCCGAGGCCGGTGATGAGGACGCGGCGTCCCACTCTGTCGCCCTACCCGAACCAGACCGAGCGGCGCTGCTGGAGCATGTCGTACAGCGCCTCCTGGATGCTCTGACGGATCTCCTCGGCCGCGTCCATGATCCGGCTCCGGGAGTAGCGGGGCTGGTCGGGCGGGACGTCGAAGGTGACCGGGTCGAGCACCCGGATCTTGAACTTGGCCGGGAAGTACCCGACGGCGCCGAGGGGGCCGAGCGCCAGCATGTTGGCGGTGACGGGGAAGTAGGGCACGCCGAGGAGCTTGGCCAACGCCGGGATCCGGGTGACCGTCGGCATGGACTCCTCGGCGCCGACGACCGCGATCGGGATGATCGGCACCCCGGCCCGCATGGCGATCTCGACGAAGCCGCCCCGGCCGAAGCGGCGCAGCCGGTAGCGCTCGTCGTAGGTCTTGGCCGGGCCCTTGGTGCCCTCGGGGAAGACCAGGGCGAGCTGGCCCTGCTCCCGCAGCAGCCGGTAGGCGTTGTCGGGCTGGGCCACCACGCCGCCGTTGCGGGCCCAGAGCGTGCCGACCACCGGGACCGACCGGAAGAAGTGGTCGGCCAAGCCGTAGACGGGACGGCCCATCTCGACCTCGATGCCGTGCATGATCGCCGGGGCGTCGGAGGGGATGGCGGCGGCGTGGTTGGCCACCAGCAGGGCGCCGCCGTCGGCGGGGATCTTGTCCATCCCCTCCCACTCGACCCGGAACCACTTCTCGTAGAGGGGGGCGTAGAGGCGGCGGGTCAGCTCCCGCACCCGCTCGCTGCGGCCCCACTCGTCGACGTCGCCGAGCCGGGGGTCGGGCAGCGGCTCGGGCTCCTCCGCGGCGGGCGGCAGGTTGACCGGCACGAGGGCCGTGCTGGGCTCCTTGGTGGGCCGGGCCATGGCGCGAGGGTACTGCCGTCCGGTGACACCAGGGGAAGGCGGACGTACGGAAGGTGCCAGGCACCTTCCGTACGGTCTCGCTCCGCTCGGACTGTCACACCGTGTGCGTAGGGTCGGGGCGTGGACGAGGGCGCGCCGGAGCTGAACCCGCGCCAGCAGGAGGTGCTCGACCGCCTGGGGGCCAAGCGGTCCGACCGGCCGGTCTTCGACGCCGGGCTCGGGGCCGACCTGCGCGCCCTGCTCGACCGGGAGCTCGCCGGCCCGGCCTCGGCCCTGCCTGACGGGGCCACCTTGTTCGTCAACAAGCACGCCCTGGCCACCGTCCACGCCTGCGAGGCCCGCTGGCACGCCGAGGACGCGGATCCGACCTTCGCCGTCACGGCCCCGGTCGTGCGGGGCACCGTGGCCCACAAGGCGATCGAGCTGGGCATCAACCGTCGGCGGGACACGCCGCTGCCGCCACCGGCCGACCGGGTCGACGCCGCCCTCGTCAGCCTGGAGGGCGACGAGAAGTGGATGTCGGACTGGCTCCGCACCTGCACCGACGCCGAGCGGGCCGAGGTCCGGGGCGCGGCGGTCGCCCGGGTCACCGACTACGACGACATCTGGCCGCCGCTCAAGGC
>CAYQGF010000320.1:0-4869 GCA_964416885.1 uncultured Iamiaceae bacterium | reverse complement strand
CCCTCCGCGCCGCCCGCACCGCCGAACTTTGAGTGGAAAAGACTGCTGAGCAGTCCAACGCGCTCAAAGTTCGAGGGGAGGAGGGGCCCGGACCGTACGATCGAGCCGTGTTCGTCAAGGTCTGCGGGGTCACCAGCGAAGAGGACGCGCTGCTGGCCGTGGCCATGGACGCCGATGCCCTCGGGTTCAACTTCGTCTCCGGGTCGCCCCGCCAGATCGCCCACTCGGTCGCCCGTGACATCGCCCGCCGGCTCCCGCCCGACGCCCTCACCATCGGGGTGTTCCGGGACGAGGCGCCCGAGCGGGTCGTGCAGGTCGTCAACGAGGCCGGGCTGCGGGGCGCCCAGCTCCACGGCCGGGAGACCGCCGAGGCCACCCGCTACGTCGCGGCCCGGGTGCCGCTGGTGATCAAGGCGTTCTCGGCCCCGGACCCGGCCCTGGCCCGGGCCGACGAGTACGGCGTCGACGTGGTGCTGGTCGACGGCGCCCGGCCGGGCAGCGGCGAGACGTGGGACTGGGACCTGCTGGCCGCCGTCCCCGCCGGGCTCAAGGTCCTCCTGGCCGGCGGGCTGGGCCCCGACAACGTGGCCGCCGCGGTCGAGGCCGTCCGCCCCTGGGGCGTCGACGCCGCCTCCGGGGTCGAGCGCACCAGCGGCGCCCCCGGCGGCCGCAAGGACCCCCGCAAGGTCCGCCTCTTCGTCGCCAACGCCCGGGCCGCGGCCGCCGCCCTCCCCGAGCCGGCGCCGGCCGCCGACGCCGCCCCCTACGACTGGATCGACGACACGTGAGCGAGCGCAGCGAGCGAACCATTCAGTACAGATGTCTCCCCGGCGGCGGAGCTTGCGGAGCCGTCGGCGCTCATTGGTGCCCCCTGCGTGCCAGGCCGGCGCCCATCTCCCACAGTCGGATGGTGCACCAATGAGTGCCTCCGCCCCGACGACGAGCCACATGGGGGAGCCCGACGCCACCGGCCGGTTCGGCCGCTTCGGCGGCCGGTTCGTCCCCGAGACCCTCATCCCCGCCCTCGGCGAGCTGGAGGCGGCGTTCCGCGACGCCTGGGCCGACCCCGCCTTCCGGACCCGGCTCGACGGCCTGCTGCGCGACTACGCCGGCCGGCCCTCGCCCCTGACCGAGTGCGCCAACCTGTCCGAGCGGCTCGGGCTCCGCCTGCTGCTCAAGCGGGAGGACCTCAACCACACCGGCTCCCACAAGATCAACAACGTGCTGGGCCAGGCCCTGCTGGCCCAGCGGATGGGCAAGAGCCGGGTCATCGCCGAGACCGGGGCCGGCCAGCACGGCGTCGCCACCGCCACCGCGGCCGCCCTGCTCGGCCAGGAGTGCCTCGTCTACATGGGCGAGGTCGACATGGAGCGCCAGGCCCTCAACGTGTTCCGCATGCGCCTGCTCGGGGCCGAGGTGCGGCCCGCCCTCACCGGCAGCCGCACCCTCAAGGACGCCGTCAACGAGGCCATGCGGGACTGGGTCGCCACCGTCGAGACCACCCACTACTGCCTGGGCTCGGTGATGGGCCCGCACCCGTACCCGTGGATGGTGCGGGAGCTGCACCGGGTGCTGGGCGACGAGGCCCGGGAGCAGTGCCGGGCGCTCACCGGCGGCGACCCCGACGTCGCCGTGGCCTGCGTCGGTGGCGGGTCCAACGCGGCCGGGCTGTTCTCCGGCTTCGCCGACACCGCCACCCGCCTGGTCGGCGCCGAGCCGGCGGGGGGCGCGGCGGTGGGCCGGGGCGTGCCCGGCGTCGTCCACGGGTCGAAGTCGTACCTCATGCAGGACGAGTGGGGGCAGGTGCTGGAGGCCGAGTCGATCTCCGCCGGCCTCGACTACCCGGGCATCGGCCCCGAGCACGCCCACCTGTCCGACACCGGCCGGGCCGAGTACTTCCCGGTCAGCGACGAGGAGGTGGTCGACGCCTTCGTCACCCTCAGCCGCACCGAGGGGATCATCCCGGCCCTGGAGTCGGCCCACGCCCTGGCCTGGGTCATCCGGGAGCGGGAGGCCCTGGCCGGCCAGACCGTCGTGCTGTGCCTGTCGGGCCGGGGCGACAAGGACGTCGAGCAGGTCTCGACGCTGCTGGGGCCGGCCGCCGGCGCCGATCGGGGGCTCCGATGAAGGCACGGAGCCGAGCCGCCAGGCAAGGCGACCCAGTAAGCACGGCCGGGGCTCTCGGCGCAGCCGATCGGCGCAGCCGGGGCGATCGGAGCAACCGATGAAGGCCGCCGACGGGTTCCTCGAAGCTCGGCTGCGGGAGCGGCGCGACGGCGGGGCCAAGCTGCTGATCCCCTACCTCACCGGCGGCATCGACCCTCGCTGGGTCGACCTGGTCCGCTCGGCCGCCGACGCCGGGGCCGACGCCATCGAGATCGGCATCCCCTTCAGCGACCCGGTGATGGACGGCCCCACCATCCAGGCCGCGTCGGGTCGGGCGTTGGAGCTCGGGGCCACGCCGGCGTCGATCCTCGACGACGTGAGCCGGGCCGACGTCGACGTGCCCCTCGTGGTCATGACCTACTTCAACATCGGGTTCAAGATGGGCGTGGAACGGTTCGCGGCCGAGGCCCGCGACGCCGGGATCAGCGGGATGATCCTCCCCGACGTCCCGCTGGAGGAGATGGGGGAGTGGGAGCCGGCGGCCGACGCCGCCGGGCTGGAGACCGTGATGCTCGTCAGCCCGCTCACCCCCGACGACCGGCTGCCGCTCCTCACCGAGAAGGCCCGGGGCTTCGTCTACGGCGTCAACCTGCTCGGCGTCACCGGCGAGCGGGCCTCGATCGGCACCATGGCCGCCACCCTGGCCGGGCGGATCAAGGCCGCCACCGACATGCCCACGGCCATGGGCTTCGGCGTCTCGACCCCCGAGCAGGCGGTCGAGGTGGCCAGCCATGCCGACGGCGTCGTGGTCGGCTCGGCCCTGATGCGCCGGGTCCTCGACGGCGAGGGCCCGCTGCGGGTCGGCCAGGCCATCGCCGAGCTCCGGGCGGCCCTCGATGCCGGCTGAGGCCAGGTCACCCGTGCCCACCCCGGAGGCGGTGTGACCGGCTCGGCCCTCCCGCGGATCGACATGTCCGGGCCCGAGGACGAGGTGGCCCGCCGGGTCGACGCCGCCTGCCGGGAGGTCGGGTTCTTCACCGTCGTCGGCCATGGCGTCGACCCCGCCCTCCAGGCGCGGATGGACACCGCGGCCCGGGCGTTCTTCGCCCGCCCCGAGTCCGAGAAGGCCGAGGTCGCCATGGCCCGGGCCGGTCGGGCCTGGCGGGGCTGGTTCCCGCTCCACGGCGAGCTGACCTCGGGCGTGCCCGACCACAAGGAGGGCGTGTACTTCGGTCGGGAGGGGCCGGCCGACGGGCGCCCGCTCCACGGCCCCAACCTGTGGCCGGCGTCGCCGCCGGAGCTGGGCCCCGCCGTCACGGCCTGGATGGACGCCATGGAGGCCGTGGCCCAGCGGCTGGCCCGGTGCGTCGGCATCGGTCTGGGCCTCGGCCCCGACTGGTTCGTCCGGCACCTCACCGCGGACCCGACCGTGCTGTTCCGCATCTTCCGCTACCCGCCGGTGCCGGCGGCCCCGGGGGGCGGGCCGGTCGAGGGCTGGGGGGTCGCCGAGCACACCGACTACGGCCTGCTCACCCTCCTGGCCCAGGACCACCACGGGGGGCTCGAGGTCCGCGGTCCTGATGGCTGGGTCGACGTGCCACCCGAGCCCGGCGCCCTGGTCGTCAACCTCGGCGACATGCTCGACCGCATGACCGACGGCCGGTACCGGTCGACGCGCCACCGGGTCCGGCCCACGACTGGGCCCGAGGACCGGCTCAGCTTCCCGTTCTTCTTCGACCCGTCGTGGGAGGCGGAGGTCCGGCCCCTCCCGCTCCACGGTGACGCCCCGCCCGACGACGCCGCCACCCGGTGGGACGGCACCAGCCTCCGCACCCTCGACGGCACCTACGGCGACTACCTCACCGCCAAGGTCGCCAAGGTCTTCCCCGCCCTGGCCGAGCGGTCCTAGCCCGCCCCGGCCGCGGGACGGATGGTTCCCGCGGACCGCGATCTTCCATATGGTGGTGCCGTGACTGAAGAGCCCGTGCCGGAGGTGGCGGCCCCGCGGCTCGAAGTGGTGGGGCCGCCCACGCAGCTGAAGGACGTGGCCTACGAGCGCCTCCGCAACGCGATCGTCGACCTGACGCTGCCGCCCGGCACCCAGCTCCGGGAGGCCACGCTCGTCAAGCAGCTCGGCATCTCGAAGACCCCGATCCGGGAGGCGTTCGTGCGCCTGGCGTCCGAGGGGCTGGTCGAGATCGAGCCCTACCGGGGCGCGACCGTGCGGGGCTACAGCGAGGAGGACCTCGTCGAGATCTTCGAGGTCCGGGGCCTGCTGGAGGGGTTCAGCGCGGCCCGGGCGGCGCGGGTGTCCGACGAGTCGTGGCGGGTTGCCCTGCGTCGCAACATCGAGGAGAGCAAGGCTGCCCTCGCCGCGGAGGACCAGGTCCAGCTCGGGATGCTGCTGGAGGACTTCGACCGGCTGCTCCAGGCGGCCACGGACAACCCCCGCATCGAGACCCTGCTCGACCAGATCCAGGGCCACGTCGAGCGGATCGGCCGGCTGACCGCATTGATCCCCGGTCGGCTCGAGGAGTCCGTCGAGCAGCACGCCCTGATCGCCGAGGCCGTGCTCGCCGGTCGGGCCCGGCGGGCCGAGATCCTCATGCGGTCGCACATCGCCAGCGTGATGAAGGCCCAGATCGCCGCCATGAACTGACCTGGAGCTGTCGTTCGGCAGCCCGAGACTTTTAGTGCCAGGTTGTGGTCAGGCCGTTGACGGGGTACGTGCCGTCCGCCACAATCGGGATATGAGATCTCAAG
>CAYQGF010000319.1:0-4875 GCA_964416885.1 uncultured Iamiaceae bacterium | reverse complement strand
TCGGGGCCAGCCTGCTCCGGGCCGTCGACCAGGGGTGGGTGCCGAGCAACGACGAGGCGCAGATCGTGCTGCGGGCCCGTGACGTCCTCAGCGCCGACCCGCCGCTGGTGGGCCAGCCGTCGACCGCCGGGGCCTACGCCGAGGACCACCCGGCGCGGCACCCCGGGCCGATCGAGTTCTACCTGCTCGCGGTGCCGGTCCGGGCCCTCGGGACCGTGTGGGGGACCCTGCTCACGGTGGCGGCGATCACCGCCGCATCGGTGTGGCTCACGGCCTGGTCCGCCTTCCGTCGGGCCGGTCCCGCGGTGGGGCTGGGCGCGGTCGTCCTGGTCGCCGCGGTCACCTGGTCGACCGGCACCGCGGTGCTCACCGACCCGATCAGCTCGAACGTCGGCGGCTACCCCCTCCTGGCCGGCACGGCCCTGGCCTGGGCGCTGTGGGGCGACGACCGCCGCCTCTGGCCGCTGGCGGTCGGGGTGTGGTCCTTCACGGCCCAGCAGCACCTGGCCGTCCTCGGCCCGGCCGGGGTCGTCGTGGCCTGGGGCACCCTCGCCGCGGTCGTCACCACGGCGCGGGCCCGACAGGTGCGGGAGTCGCTCCGGTGGGCGGTCGCCTCCGTCGTCGTCGGGGTCGTGTGCTGGTTGCCGCCGCTGGTCGACCAGGTCGTCGGCGACGGCAACCTGGCCTACATCCTCGGCTTCTCCCGGGAGGGGGAGCGGGGCTCGCTGGGCCTGGTCGCGGGGGTGCGCGCCACGGCGCGGGCCCTGGGGTTCCCGCCGCTGTTCCTCCGCCGCGACTTCGACGGCGGCGACCTCGTGGCCCCGCTGTCGTCCGCCGCGGTGGTCGGGGCCGTCGTCGGGCTGGCCGCCGCGGTCGTGGTGGCGGTCACGGCGGCGGCCCGCGTGCGGCGGGGCCCGCCGGCTCCCGACGCCCGGGCCCGGCTGGCCCTGGTGGGCACCGGCCTGGTCCTCGCCGCGGCCGGCGTCGTCACCACGGCCAACGTGCCGGACTCGGCCGAGCAGCTGCGGATCAACTTCTACCGTTGGACCTGGCCGGTGGCCGTTGCGGTGTGGGGTGCGGTCGCCTGGGCGGTGGCCGAGGTCGTGGCGGCCCGGGTGCCGGCCCGGCCCCGCTGGGTGCCTCGCGTCGTCCCGCTCGTCGTGCTCGCCCTGGTCGCGGTGGTGGTCGGCGGGGCGGCGACCGGCGACGGGGTGTCCGACCGTCGCCGCGACGACCTCGCGTTCCGGTTCGAGGCGGAGGCCGCCGATGCCGTCCTGGCCGCGATCGACCGCGACCGCTCGGTCCACGTCGCGACCCGCGGCCAGGCCGCCTTCCTCGCCGTGAGCCCGGCCCTGGTGCTGGCCCTGGAGGACGCGGGCGTCGACGTCCGGCTGGAGACCAGCGAGGCCGACCTGGTCGACGAGGCCCAGCGGGCCGGCTACGGGCCCCATCGCCTGGAGCTGGACGACGACCCGGGCGCCCGGGTCTACGTCGTCACCGGTCGATGGCCGCTGCTCGAGGTCCCGGGGGAGGTCGTGGCCGAGGTCGACCTGGGCGCCCGGGTCGACGAGCTCATCGCCGAGGTCCTGGCCGACGTCGACGGCCCGTTCGTCCCGGGCCCCGATGCGGCGGAGGTGCGGGAGTCGTTCGGCCCCGACCTCCAGGAGTACCTCGACTTCGTCCTGCCGCTGTTCGAGACCGACCCGGCGCTGGCCCTGCGCGGCACCCTCGGCGTCGACGTCGTACGGGCCGGCTACTTCGCCTCGCCCTCGCTCGACGACGACCTCCTCCTCGAGCTGCGCCGGGCCGAGGAGCGCGGCATCGACATCTGGGGCGACGAGGTCCTCCGCATCGTCGTCGACCGCCTCGACTGACCCCCCGGATCCCCCCGACCCCTCGAACTTTGAGCGCAAAAGACCGCCCCGCGGAACAAAGCACTCAAAGTTCGGACGCATGAGGCCAAAAGCCGACCATCCCGGTAAGGTTTGCGGCATGTCGCTGTTCGCCTTCCCGAACCCGGTCGACGAGGTCTCGGCGCGCCTGGTCGCCGCCGGTGTCGTCGTGCTGAGCGCGGCCTACGTCGCCACCGGCTGGTGGCCCCTCCTGGCTGTGCTCGCCTATGGCTTCGTGGCCCGGGTGCTCACCGGGCCGACCCTCAGCCCGTGGGGCCAGGTCGTCACCCGGGGGCTCCGGCCCCGGCTCGGCATCGACCCCCGCCCCACCCCGGGGCCACCCAAGCGCTTCGCCCAGGGCATCGGCGCCGTCCTCAGCGTCGCCGCCGTGATCATCCTCCTGGCGACCGGGAGCACCGCCGCGCCGCGGGTGCTCGTCGGGATGATCACCGTCGCCGCCACGCTGGAGGCCGCCCTCGGGTTCTGCCTCGGGTGCCGGATCTTCGCCCTGCTGATGCGGGCCGGGGTGGTGCCCGAGTCGGTGTGCGAGGAATGCGCCGACATCAGCGGGCGCCTTGCCGCCAGCCGGTAGCCGCGGGAGGGTGGAGCCATGACCACCCGGCCCGACCGCACCGCGACCGCCCTGCTCGTCGTCGACGTCCAGAACGGGGTGATGGACGGTGCCCACCAGCGCGACGAGGTGGTGGGCACGATCGCCGGGCTGGTCGAGCGGGCCCGCGCCGAAGCCGTCCCCGTCGTCTGGGTGCAGCACAGCAGCGACGACCTCCCCAGGGGCAGCACGCAGTGGGAGTACGTGGCGGAGCTGCCGATCGGCGACGGCGAGCCGGTGGTGCACAAGCGCTACGGCGACTCCTTCGAAGCCACCGACCTGGAGGAGCAGCTGGCGGCACGGGGCGTCGGCCGGCTGGTCGTGACCGGGGCGCAGACCGATGCCTGCATCCGCTCGACCATCCACGGTGCCTTCGCCCGTGGCTACGACGTCACCCTGGTGGCCGACGCCCACACCACCGAGGACCTCACCGAGTGGGGCGCCCCGCCGCCGGCCGACGTCATCGCCCACACCAACCTCTACTGGCGCTTCCAGGAGGCACCCGACCGGGAGGCGGCCACCGTCCCCGCCGCCGAGGTGACCTTCTGACCTTCTGACCCCTCAGGCCGGTGGGCCGGCCTCGGCGTCGGCGAGGACCTCGGCCAGGGTCTCGACGGCTGCATAGGAGTGGAGCGCCCAGGTGACGCCGGCGACGTCGAGCAGCGCCGGGTCGTCGATGGGGGAGACCGGTACCGCGACGTCGAAGCCGTCGAGCGTGCCCCGGACCGACCGGACCTCCTCCAGGGCCCGCTCCAGCTGCTCGACCGTCGCCTCGATCAGGAACAGCCCGTCGAACCGGGCCGCCCGCCGCACCGGCCGCAGGGCCGAGCCCCGGGCCGCGCACCAGAGCGGGATGCGGGGCTGCTGCACCGGCCCCGGGGCGAAGGTCACCCCGTCGACGGTGACGTGCTCACCCCGGTGGACGACGTGCTCGCCGGCCCAGGCCCGCGTCAGGACGTCGGTCATCTCATCGAGGATGGCGGCCCGGGTGCGGGCGTCGACCACCTCGCCGAAGCGGGTCAGCTCGCCACCGCCGTCGACCCCGAGCCCGACGCCCATGGTGAGGCGCCCGCTGCTCAGCCGGTCGAGGGTCACGGTCTGACGGACGACCGTGGCGATGCGGCGCCGCGACAGGGGCGTGACCATCGGCCCGATCCGCAACCTGGTCGTGGCCGCGGCCACCGCCGCCAACGTCACCCACGAGTCCGCGATGTCGGCGACCTCCTCGGGGTCCCGCAGCACGTGGTCCCACAGGAACAGGCCGTCCCATCCGCTGGCCTCGGCGGCCTGCGCCACCTCGACCATCGCGGCCGGCTCGGCCAGCTCGCCGAAGGGGGCCAGGTACAGCGCCGTCTGCATGGCCGTCGAAGGTAACCCGTGCGCGTCTCGGCTGGTCGGAGGGCTGTGGCCGGGTGCGCGACGTGGCAGGATCGGCGGCAGCATGGGGGCTGACCGCACCGAACCAATCGTGGTGGACGACCGCTACGGACCGTCCGCGCTGCTGACGCCGGCCAACGCCGTCACCGTCGTCCGGCTGCTGTTCTCGCCGGCGCTGCTGGTGTTGATCGTCCGCGAGCCGTCGTCGTGGGCTGCGGTCGGTCTGTGGACCCTCCTGGCGTTCACCGACGGCATCGACGGCGCCCTGGCCCGCCGGCACGGTACGACCCGTTCGGGGGCTTTCCTCGACCCGCTCGCCGACAAGGTCCTGGTGCTCGGCGCCCTCTACGCCCTGGTGGCGGCGGGCCGGTTCCCGTGGCTGCCGGTGGCGATCATCAGCGTCCGGGAGCTGGCCATCTCGGTGTACCGGGCCCACCTGGGCCGTTCCGGTCTGGCCGTCCCGGCCCGCACCCTGGCCAAGGCCAAGACGGTCGTCCAGGAGGTGGCGGTGGCGCTGGCCCTGGTCCCGTGGGCGGTCAGCCACCCGACCCTGGCCGACACCACCCTGTGGGTCGCCGTCGTCCTCACCGTGGTGACCGGCGTCCAGTACCTCATGGACGGCCGGGAGGCCGCGACCACCCTCGGCCACCGCACCAAGGCGACGGCGTAGCCCGACGTACGGAAGGTGCCAGGCACCTTCCGTACGGCGTCAGGCGTCGAGGGCGGCGATGGCCTCGCCGAGGGCGATCAGGCGGCGGGCGTTGTCGACGTGCATGTTCTCGATCATGCGGCCGTTGTGGGTGACGACGCCCTTGCCGGCGGCGATCCCCTCTTCGAAGGTGGCGATCAGCGCCCGGGCGTCCGCGACCGCCTCGGGGGCCGGGGCCCACACCCGGTTGGCCGGCTCCAGCTGGCTTGGGTGGATGAGCGTCTTGCCGTCGAAGCCCATCTGTCGGCCCTGGACGCACTCGGCCTCGAACCCGGCCTCGTCCTTGA
>CAYQGF010000318.1:0-4884 GCA_964416885.1 uncultured Iamiaceae bacterium | reverse complement strand
CGGCCAGCTCGACCGGGTCGCCGGCGTCGCGGAGGCCGACGAAGTTGACCCCCTTGACCACCCGCCCGGCGGTCACGTCGAGGCAGGGGATCACCCGGGCGGTTCGCACGGTGGTGAGGGTAGGCGGTGCGACGCTCCGGCCCGGGGCGCGATCGGCCGCCACCCGACCGTTCTGGGAGCAGGTCCGGTCGTGGGAGCGACCACTTCTGCTCCCAGTACGGAGGGAGCGGGGCCGTGCCAGGATCCCGACATGAGCGAGACCTCGCGCCGCATCGTCCTGGCCCGACGGCCCACCGGGATGGTGGACGGCTCCACCGTCCGCACCGAGGAGGTGCCGGTCCCGGAGCCGGGGCCGGGACAGGCCGTGGTACGGGTGCGGTACCTGTCGATCGACCCGACGATCCGGGGCTGGATGGACGACCGGCCCGGCTACCTGCCCCCGATCGAGCTGGGGGCGGTCGTCCGCAGCGGCGGGATCGGCGAGGTGGTGGCCAGCGCCAGCGACCGCTACCCGGTCGGCGCCTCGGTGTACGGGATGCTCGGCTGGCAGGACCACGCCGTGGTCGACGAGGGCGAGGCCGCGGCCACGGTGCTGCCCGAGGGGATCGAGCCCACCAGCGCCCTCAGCGTCTTCGGGGCCACCGGCATGACCGCCTACTTCGGGCTGCTCGACGTCGGCCAGCCCCAGGAGGGCGACACCGTCGTCGTCTCGGGCGCGGCGGGGGCCACCGGGTCCGTCGTCGGCCAGATCGCCAAGATCAAGGGGGCCGGGAAGGTCGTGGGCATCGCCGGCGGCCCCGAGAAGTGCGCCTGGCTGGTCGACGAGCTCGGCTTCGACGCGGCGATCGACTACAAGGCCGACGACGTCGCCGCCCGCCTGGCCGAGCTGTGCCCCGACGGCATCGACGTCTTCTTCGACAACGTCGGCGGCGCCATCCTCGAAGCGGCCCTCGCCAACCTGGCCCTCCACGCCCGGGTCGTGCTCTGCGGCGCCATCTCCGTCTACAACGACCGCGAAGCCGCCCCGGGCATCACCAACACCTTCGAACTGGTCAACACCCGCTCCCGCATGCAGGGCTTCCTCGTGCTCGACTACCTCGACCGCTTCCTGGAGGCCCAGGTCGAGATGTTCGGCTGGGTCGCCGAGGGCAAGGTCACACACCGGGAGCACGTGGTCGAGGGGCTGGAGAACGCGGTCGACGCCCTCAACCTGCTCTTCACCGGGGCCAACCGAGGGAAGGTCGTGCTCGCCGTCTGAGCCATGATCGGCGGGTGGACCTCTACCCCGCCATCGACCTGCGCGGCGGCCGCTGCGTCCGGCTGACCCAGGGCGACTTCGACCGCGAGACCGTGTACGGCGACGACCCGGTCGCCCAGGCCCGTCTGTACGCCGACGCCGGGGCGCCCTGGGTGCACGTGGTCGACCTCGACGGCGCCCGCACCGGCGACGGCGCCAACCGGGCCGCCATCACCGCCATCGCCGCCGCCATCCGCACGCCGGTCCAGACCGGGGGCGGCATCCGCACCGACGCCGACGTGGCCGAGCTGCTCGACGCCGGCGTGGCCCGGGTCGTCCTCGGCACCGCGGCGATGGAGGGCCCGGCGTGGGCCCGAGCGGTGGCGGCCCGCCATCCCGGCCGGGTCGTCCTGGGGCTCGACGTGCGGGGCGCTGAGGTGGCGGTGCGGGGGTGGGAGGTCGGGTCGGGCCGGACGCTGCTCGACGTGGCCGCCGAGATGGACGACGCCGGGTTCGCCTCCTACGTGGTCACCCAGATCGAGGTCGACGGTGTGGGCTCGGGCCCCGACGTCGAGACCTACCGGTCGCTGCTCCGGGAGTGCGAGACCGACATCGTCGCCTCCGGCGGCGTCGGCACCGCCGCCCACCTCCGCGACCTGGTGGCCCTGGAGGAGGGCAACCGGGTGCTGGCCGGCTGCGTCGTCGGCCGGGCGCTCTACGACGGCAGCCTCACCGTCGACGACGCCCTGGCCGCCGCCTCCTCCGAGTGACCGCGGTCGACACCCGAACTTTGAGCGGAAAAGACCGCAGAGCGGAACAGATCACTCAAAGTTCGCCGGGGACAGGGTGAACGAGTCCGGCGACCGGGGGCGGACGCTCGACGAGGTGGCGGCCGGCGCCACACCGGCACCGGTGGCCCGGGTGGTCAACGGCTGGCGGGCCAAGGCCGCACCGGACCTGCCGTTCCGGCGGGCCAACGCCGTCCTGCCCGCGCTCGGGGCGGGGGCCGACCGGGGGCGCGCCGCCGCCGTCCTCGACGAGCTGGAGGCCTGGTACGGCGGGATGGGCCAGCGGCTGCTGGTCCAGGTCAGCTCGGCCGACCCGACCGCGCCCGCCCTCGACGCCCTCCTGGCCGAGCGGGGCTTCGCCGTCGAGGCCCCGGTCGACGTGCTGGTCGCCCCGGCCGCCGACCTGGCCCCAGCCATCGGGTCCGACGACATCGCCGTCGCCGTCACCACCGGGGTCGACGCCGCCTGGGCCGAGCGGTACGGGGCCGTCCACGGCGACGACGCCCCCGCCCGGGCCCGGGTGGAGGCCTACGGCCGGATGCTCGCCGGCCTGGGCCCGGCCGCCCTCGGCGCCGCGGCCACGCGCGCCGGTGCGCTCGCGGGGATCGGCTTCGGCGTGGTCGAGCAGGGCCGGCTCGGCGTGTTCGGGATGGGCACGGCACCCGCCCACCGCCGTCGGGGCGTGGCCCGAGCCGTCCTCGTCGCCCTGGCGGCCACCGGCGCCCGGGCCGGCGCCGCCGACGTCTACCTCCAGGCCGAGGTGGACAACGCCGCGGGCCAGGTCCTCTACCGCGGCCTCGGCTTCACCCGCAGCCACGGCTACCACTACCGCGTCAGCGCTCCGGCTTCGACGCCAGCAGGGTGAAGCTGAGCGGCAGGCGGGGGCGGTCCGGGGGGACGCCCCAGCGGCCGTCGGCGGTCTCGACCAGCCACGGGAACCGGGGCCAGACCGTCCAGTCGTGCTCGCTCAGAGAGTCGACGGTCAGCCCCTGCCGGGCGACGGCGGTCACGATCTCACCCATGGAGTGGTTCCACTCGTAGGTCCGACGGCTGCTGATCCGGGCGTCGCCGTCGGTGTAGGTGATGTCGACGTCGTCGACGTAGGGCTGGGCCTCCTCGAAGTAGGTGTGCTCGAGACGGAGGTCGTCGTCGGCCAGCGCCCAGGCCAGGGGATGGCCGTCGTGGAGGTACAGGCGCCCCCCGGGGCGCAGGAGCCGGCCCACCTGGTCCGCCCATCGTTCGACGCTCGGCAGCCAGCACAGGGCACCCAGGCTGACGTACACCAGGTCGAAGCGCTCGGGGGCGAGGACCTCGGCCGCGTCCAGGACATCGGCCTCCACGAAGCGGGCCCGCTCGGTGAGCCCGGCCCGTTCGGCCAACGCCCGCGCCGCGGCGATGGCCTCACCGGAGAAGTCCAGGCCGGTGACCGTCGCCCCAGCCGTCGCCAGCTGCAAGGTGTCCTGGCCGAAGTGGCACTGGAGGTGGGCGACGTCCAGCCCGGCGACGTCGCCCAGCACCTCGCTCTCCCACCCTCGCGGGCCGGGCCGCTCCCGTAGCCAGCCGTCGACGTCGTAGAAGCGGGACGCGACGTGGATGGCCACCCGCTCGTCCCAGTTGGCCCGGTTGGCGGCGAGGTGGTCCGTCACGCCGTGAGGCTACGGGCACCAGGTGGATGCCGCGACCGCCGGCCGTCGCCTTCCGCGCCCAGAACATTTTCTGGTCCGCCGGGGCCGCGGGGACGCGATGGAGACGGACGAGAAGGTCGGCGGGCGCCGTCTTGTCCGTCCTGACCGCGTCAGCGCGACGAGGACGGACGAGAACCCGGTCGCCGAGCGGCGGTCCAGCCGGGCGGGAGCACCTCGTCGCCCCAGGAGGGATCGGGCGCCCACGATGCCCAGCGGGGGTCCCACAGGGCGCGGCCGGCAGCGAGGTCGGCCTCCAGGCGCGCCCCGACGGCCTCCACCTCGGCGACCTGGCCGGCGGTGAAGCGGCCCTCGGCGGCCCGGACGGCCAGCAGGTCGCGGTCCTTCACCGTCCAGGTCCCATCGGGGGCGACGACGACGTCGAGCTCGAGGTCCTGGGTGTCGTAGCCGACGCTGGTGCGCCGGAACGGCTCCTGGATGTTGAGGTACCAGCAGGCGAAGTCCCGCTCCGGGCCGAACCAGAAGTGCCACACCGCCCACGGGTCCCCAGGACGTTGGACCATCAGCACGCCGTGGCCCGCCCACGCCGACCGCTCCGCCCACGGGTGGCGGCCGCCGGCGATCGGGTAGTCACCGGGCGGGAAGCCGAACTGGGCGCCCGGGGCGATGAAGGTCACGAGGGCGTCGTCGGTGTCCTCGACCACTCGCACCGGCACGCCGAGCCAGGCCCGACCGTCGTTGAGGACCTCCCGCCGGACCACCACGTCGCCCGGCGCCCACCGGCGGGGCGGGCTCACCCCGGGACGGCGGGGGCGCCGGTGCGGCAGCGGGCCACGAACGCTTCCAGCAGGCGGAGGCCGTTGGTGGCGGACTTCTCGGGGTGGAACTGGACGGCCCACAGGGCGCCCCGTTCGACCGCGGCGGTGACCGGGCCGCCGTAGTCGCAGGTGGCGGCCACGTCGGACGCCTCCGCGCACTCGGCCCGGTAGGAGTGGACGAAGTACACCCAGGCCTCGTCGGGCTGGCCCTCGGCCAGGGCGGAGGGCCGGGCCCAGTCGAGGACGTTCCACTGCATCTGGGGCCGCTTGACCCCCTCGGGCAGGAGCCGGTTCCGGCCGCCGAGGACGCCGAGGCCGGGGACGTCGGGGGTCTCGTCGGAGCCGTCGAACAGCATCTGCATGCCGACGCAGATCCCGAGGAAGGGCCGCCCCTCCCC
>CAYQGF010000317.1:0-4904 GCA_964416885.1 uncultured Iamiaceae bacterium | reverse complement strand
GTGGTCCACGAGATTTCCTCCGCTGGCATTGCCCAGGTCAGGTGTGCGGGTCGACGGCGGTTCCTGCCGTCCTCTCAGCCCGCGGCCACGGGCTCCCCGATCTGGTCGGTTGTCTCCCGACCCTACCGGGCGCGTCGGCGGTACGGTCGGCCGGGTGGGAGGACAGCCACCGCCATCGGTCGACGTCGGAGGGTTCGACCGGGTGGAGGCCAGCGGCGCGGCCGCGGACTACGTGGCCTGGATGGCGCACCAACGGCGGGGCGGCGCCGACGGCGGCCTGGCCGCGCTCGGGCTGGAGCCGGGCGACCGGGCCCTCGACCTCGGCTGCGGGCCGGGCGTCGACCTGGCCGGCCTGACCGGACGGGTGGCCCCGGGTGGCGTCGCCGTGGGCGTCGACCGGTCGGCGACGATGGCCGGCGCCGCCGCCCAGGCGGCCCCACACGCCGCGCTGGCGATGGCCGACGGCCAGGCCCTCCCCTTCGCCGACGCCGTCTTCGCCGGGTGCTGGGCGCGGGCCGTCCTCGTCCACACGCCCGACCCCGCCGCCGCGGTCACCGAGTTGGCCCGGGTGGTCCGGCCCGGCGGCACCGTCGTCCTGGGCGAGCCCGACCACGGCACCCACGTCGTCTCGACCGACGAGGTCGACGTCTTCGACCGCGTCCTCCGCCACCGGCGCACGACCGTCCGTCATCCGCTGGTGGGCCGGGACCTGCCGCACCTCGCCGTGGGGCAACCACGGACTGGTGACAGCCCTACGACCCGGATACATCGGTCCCGGGTCACCCGAGGGGTCAGACACCATCCGCGCAGCCCTCGCGGGCCATCCGGCTGCTCGACTGCCGCACGGAAGGTATCTGACCCCAGCAGTTCGGCTCCCTGACAGGCCTGGTTGGTCATCGGCCGGGGTGAACGGGGGCCGGTAGGTTCGGCCCATGTCCGCCGACGACCGGCTGTACCACGTGGGCTTCGGTCCCTCCGACCTGCCCGAGGGCACCCGCATCGCCCTGCTGAGCGGCGACCCGGGACGCTCGGAGCTGATCGCCACCGAGCACCTGGCCGACGGACGGGCGCTCGCCCGCAACCGGGGCCTCGACGCCTTCGCCGCCACGCTCCCCGGTGGACGCCCGGTGCTGTGCGCCACCAGCGGGATGGGGGCACCGTCGACCAGCATCGTGGTCAACGAGCTGGTCCAGGCCGGCATCGACACCGTCATCCGGATCGGCACCAGCGGCTCGATCCAGGCCCACGTCCGCTCCGGCCACGTGGTGGTCGCCCACGCCGCCCTCACCAACCAGGGTGCGGCCGACGACATCGCCCCGCCCCGCTACCCGGCCGCGGCCGACCCCTTCCTCACCGTCGCCCTGGCCGCGGCGGCCGGTGACCTGGGCGTCACCCACCACGTCGGGACGGTGGCCTCGGCCGACACCTTCTTCGAGGGCCAGGAGCGCAGCGCCTCCTCGGCCAACCCCCACCTCCTCCGCCGGCTGCAGGGGATGATCGACGAGTACGCCGCGCTCGGGATCCTCAGCTTCGAGATGGAGGCCGGCACGCTCCTCAAGATGGGCGGCGTGTACGGGTTCCACGCCGGGTGCGTCCTCGGCATCGTCGCCGAGCGCACCGAGGACGAGCGGCCCGACCTGGCGGAGAAGGACGCCGCCATCGACCGGGCCGTCCGCACCGCCGTCGCCGCCGCCGACACCTGGTCGCGGCGCGGCGCGGCCGCGACCTGACGGCGCGGCCCCGTCCGGTCAGGTGGGGCGACGGCCGATCAGGTGGAACAGCCGGCTGAGCTGGCGGTAGGGGTCACGGCGGCTGGCCTCCAGCTCGACGGCGAGGACCTGGTCCTCGGGGTCCCGGGCGACCCGTTCGGGCACCCACCCGTCGGTGAACAGCCGGACGCCGTACCAGGCCTCGGGGTCGACGCCGCGCCCGGCCAGCAGAGCGGAGACGTGCTCGACCGAGTCGCCGCGGGTGTCGACGCCGAGCCCGTTCACCTGGCGGTCGGCCCCGAACGCGGCGAGGGCGACGTCCCACTCGCCCCGATGGGCGGGGAGGACGGCCATGCAGGCCACGTTCTTGGCCACGATCGACACGATCCCTCCGGGGGCCGCCAGGGCGCAGAGGACACCGAGGAGGGCGGTCGGGTCGTCGAGGTACATGAGCACGCCGTGGCACAGGACCCCGGCGAAGGTCGCTCCGTCGAGGGCCGCCGGCGCCCCCTCGCCGTCGGCCTCGACCAGCCGCACCCGGGCCGCGACCTCACCCGGCTCGCTGTCGCGGGCTCGCCGGGCCCGGTCGAGCATCGTCGGCGACGGGTCGACGATGGTGACGTCGTAGCCGGCCCGGGCCAGGGGGATGCTCTGGGTGCCGGCCCCGCCGCCCACGTCGACCACCCGGGCCGGCGGCGGTGCCAGGTGGGCACGGAGGTGGGCGTCGACCACGTGGGTGCGGACCCGGCCCCGCAGCGAGCCATAGTGCCCGTCGACGAACGCCTCGGCCAGCGGGGCCCAGGCGTCGTCGGCGCTCACGGTCGCATGATCGCAGGGCCGAGGGGCCCGTGCTGGTCAGCTCACGAAGCTCGGTCGGCCGGGGGGACGACGCCGAGGTGGAGGGTCGTCGACAGGGCCAGGTGGTCCGAGAGCGAGCCGGCCGGGCCGCCCTGCACCCCGCGGCCCGGGAACGCCCACCGACGGGGCCGGTCGACGGTGACCTTCGCGCCACCCTCCGTCGGCGACGCGAACCACAGGTAGTCGATGCGCTCGCCCGACCCGGCCGGGCCGTCGTCGGCGACCCGGTCGCCGTCGGCGGGGTCGGGCGGGATGTCGGCGGCCGTGGCGAAGGTGCACGTCGGGCCGGGCCCGACGCCGTGGGTCGCCCACACGTCCCCCACGCCGAGCGGCGCCAGACGCTCCGCCAGGTCGCGGTGGCGCTCGCCGGGATCGGCCAGCGTCGGGTCGGGGTCGACGGCGGGCACGTTGAAGTCGCCGACCAGCAGGAGCGCCCGAGCCGGCGAGCGGTGCCGGGCCACGAAGGCGACCAGCTCGTCCACCTGGGCCATGCGGACGCGGTGGTGGCGGGCCGCCTCGCCCACCCCGCGGCCCGGGACCATCCCGCCCCCGGCGAAGAGGTGGGTCGACACCAGGTCGACCTCGGGCCGGTCCTCGGCGACCCGCAGCCGGCAGAGCAGCGCCCCCTTGGTGGCGAAGGTGTCGGCGTCGCGGAGGTCGCCACCGGCGCGGTAGCGATGCGTGGCCACCTCGGTCACCGTGACGTGGTCCTCGGCGACCAGGGTCGCCAGCCCGCTGGCCGTCACCCGCACTCCGGCGCGGCCCGGGCCGGCGACGAGCCGGGTGCCGGCCGCCTCGGCGACCGCCTGCTGCTCCGACGGCTCGAACACCTCCCCGAGGGCGCAGACGTCGAAGCGGCCCCGCACCGCGGCACCGACCAGCGGCGCCCGCTCCGGGACCTGCGGGGCGAAGGCGCCACCACCCGGGATGGCCGGCCCGCCCGACCAGAACCGGGGCCGCAGCAGCCAGGCGTTCCAGAAGGCGACCCGGAGCGGCACGGTCGACACAGCCGGCGAGGCTACCGATGCCACCCCTTCCGCCTACGGTCACCGACGTGCAGCGCGAGCTCGGGGTGCGGATCGGCTACGGCGCCGGGACCGGGATGACCACGGTCGATCAGGTCCGCGAGGAGGCCCGGTGGGCCGAGGCCGCCGGGTTCGACGCCTTCTGGGTGTCGCAGGTGTTCGGCGTCGACCCGATCGTGGCCCTGGCCGCGGTGGGGGCCGACGTCCCGGGCCTGGCCGAGCTGGGCACGTCGGTCGTCCCCCTCACCGGGCGCCACCCGCTGGCCCTGGCGGCCCAGGCCCTGACCGCCCAGCAGGCGGTCGCCGGGCGCTTCACCCTCGGCGTCGGGACCTCTCACCAGGTCGTGGCCGAGACCCTGTTCGGCGAGTCGTTCGCCCGGCCCCACACCCGGGCCTCCGAGCACCTCGACGCCCTGGTGCCGCTCCTGCGGGGCGAGCCGACCGATGTCGACGGCACCGAGGTGGTGGCCCGCGGCGGGCTGGTGGTCCCCGCGTCGCCGGTGCCGGTGCTGCTCGCGGCCCTCGGCCCCCGGATGCTCGACCTGGCCGGGCGGGCCACCGCCGGCACCCACGTCGGGTCGTGCGGGCCACGGACGATCGCCACCCACGTCGTGCCCCGCATCACCGAGGCCGCGGCCGCGGCGGGGCGCCCGGCCCCTCGGGTCGTCGCCCTGGTCACGGTCGGGGTCACCGACGACCCCGACGGCCTGCGGGAGCACATCCGGCAGGGGTCGCAGGGCTACGACGCCCTCCCCAGCTACCGCGCCACCCTCGACCGGGAGGGCGTGGCCAGCGGGGCCGACCTCGCCATCCTCGGCCGCGGGGGCGACGAGCTGGTCGAGGGCCTGGCCCGCTACGCCGCGGCCGGCGCCACCGACCTGCGCCTCGGCATCGCCGCCCGGGACGACGCCGAGCGGGAGGTGACCCGCCAGGCCCTGGTCGAGCTGCTGGCGGGGTGAGCGACGGGTCAGGCGGTGCTGGGGCCGGCCCAGAGGTTGATGCCACCGTCGACGGCGTGCCGGTCGATGGCGGCCAGCTCGTCGTCGGTGAAGGCGAGGTCCTGCACCGCGGCCACGCTGTCCTCCAGTTGCTCGACGCTCGACGCCCCGATCAGGGCCGAGGTGACACGGTCGTCGCGCAGCACCCAGGCGATGGCCATCTGGGCGAGGGTCTGGCCCCGGTCGACGGCGATGGCGTTGAGCGCCCCCACGTGGTCGAGGTTCGCTTCGCTCAGCATCTCCTCGGGCAGCGACTTCCCCTGGGCGGCCCGGGAGCCCTCGGGGATCCCGTCGAGGTAGCGGCTGGTGAGGAG
>CAYQGF010000316.1:0-4924 GCA_964416885.1 uncultured Iamiaceae bacterium | reverse complement strand
CCGGGGCCGAGGTGCTCGGCTTCCTGCGCCGGGCCGTCGACACCATGGGCCAGACCGTCGTCATGGTCACCCACGACCCCACCGCCGCGGCCTACGCCGACCGCGTGCTCTTCCTCGCCGACGGCCGCCTCGTCGACGAGATCACCGCTCCGACCGCCGCCGCCGTGCTCGACCGCATGAAGCGCTTCGGCGACTGAAGAAGGCAGGACCACCCATGTTGCGCATCTCGCTCCGAACCTTGCGGGCCCACGCCCGCCGGTTCACCTCCACCGTGATCGCCGTCGCCCTCGGCGTGGCGTTCCTCTCCGGCGTCCTCGTGATGGTCGCCACCTTCCAGCGCTCGTTCGACGACATGTTCGCCACCGGCACTGCCGGGACGGCTGCGGCCGTGCGCTCCGACACGTCGATCGACCTCGGCTTCGGCGACGCCGCCCGGGGCGAGGTCGACGAGTCCCTCCAGGCCGACATCGAGGCCGTCGCCGGCGTCGCTGCCGTCCAGCCCACCCGCTCGGGCACCGCCCAGATCGAGGGGGCCGACGGCGAGATCATCGGCGGCGGCGGCCCGCCCCAGTTCGGCGAGCAGTGGCCGACGGTCGCCGCGCTGAACCCCTGGCGGCTCGTCGACGGCCATGCTCCCGAGGGCCCGGAGGAGATCGTCGTCGACCGGGCCTCGGCCCGGCAGGGCGACCTCCACGTGGGCGACACGACCCGGGTCTTCACGCCCGAGCCGGTCGAGGTCACGGTCGTCGGCATCGCCACCTACGGCACCTCCGACTCCCGCGGCCCGCTCACCGAGGCCCTGTTCAGCGAGGAGGGCGCCATCGCCCACCTGGGGGGCACGCCCGGCATGGTCGACGGCTTCCTCGTCGAGGCCGACCCCGGCGTCGGCCAGGAGCAGGTGACCACGGCGATCGACGACGTCCTCCCGGACGGGGTCGAGGCCGTCACCGGCGACCAGCTCACCGACGAGGCCCAGCAGATCGGACGGGACTTCGTCAGCATCCTGCGCCCGGCCCTGTTGGCCTTCGCCCTGATCGCCCTGCTGGTCGGGACGTTCAGCATCTACAACACCTTCGCCATCGTCGTGGCCCAGCGGACCCGGGACGCCGCCCTGCTGCGGGCCATCGGCGCGTCCCGAGGCCAGGTCATCGGGTCGACCCTGCTCGAGGCCGGCATCGTCGGCCTCCTCGGCGGGCTGATCGGCCTGGGCCTCGGCATCGGCCTGGCCGCCACTCTCGGTGCGGTGATGAGCAGCTTCAGCGGGCTGAGCTCGTCGAGCCTGGTGATCAGTGCCGGCACCGTCGCCGTCGCCCTGGGCGTCGGCATCGGCGTCACCGTCGTCGCCGCCCTCCTGCCCGCCCGCCGGGCCTCGAAGGTGCCGCCGGTCGCCGCCCTCCGCGACGTCGCCGTCGACGGTGGTCGGGTCGGCCGGGTGCGCCCGGTCGTCGGCCTGGCCCTCCTGGCCGCCGGTGTGGGCTTCGGCCTGTTCGCCGCCCTCGGCTCCGGCACCGCCACCATGGCCGGGGCCGGCGCCGCCCTGCTGCTGTTCGCCGCCATCGTGCTGGCGCCGAGCATCGCCGGCCCGCTCGTGCGGGTGATCGGCGCGCCGATCACCCGCATCAAGGGCGTGTCCGGGCTGATGGCCCGGCGCAACGCCGTCCGCAACCCCCGACGCACGGGCAGCACCGCCACCGCCCTGGTGATCGGCGTCGCCGTGGTCGCCCTGTTCACCGTGGTGGCGGCGTCGGTCCGGGCTTCGCTCGACGAGATCATCGACGAGCAGATCGCCGGTGACGTGGTCGTCCAGGGCCCCGACGTCGACGGCTTCGTCGGCCTGGCCCCCAGCCTCCAGCAGGCCCTGCGGGACCTGCCCGAGACCGAGGCCGCCGCCGGTGTGGGCGGCATGCCGGCGACGATCGACGGTGAGGACGAGTTCCTCGGCTTCGCCAACGCCGCCAGCATCGACCAGGTGGTCGACCTCGACGTCAGCGCCGGGTCCACCGCCGACTTCGGCGTCGGGCAGATCGCGGTGTCGGAGGGCTACGCCGAGGACCACGGCCTGGCCCTGGGCGACACCGTGCCCGTCACCTTCATCGACGGGGCCAGCGAGGACATGCGGGTCGGGCTGGTCTACGGCACCACCACCCTGGCCGGGCCGTACTTCGTCGACGAGGCCACGGTCGCGCCCCACGCCCCCCAGGTCGGGCCGAACGTGATGATCCTCAAGGCCGCCGAGGGCGTCAGCGCCGAGCAGCTCGACGCCGCGGCCCAGGCCGCCGGTGAGGACTGGCCGGGCGCCACCTTCGAGACCCGGGCCGAGTTCGCCGAGACCCAGGGCCGCAGCGTCGACCAGATGCTCGTGCTGATCTACGTCCTGCTCGCCCTGTCGATCGGCATCGCCCTGATGGGCATCGCCAACACCATCTCCCTGTCGACCCTCGAGCGGCGCCACGAACTGGGCCTGCTCCGGGCCGTGGGCCAGACCCGCCGGCAGGTGCGGTCGATGGTCCGCTGGGAGGCCGTGATGGTCAGCTCGCTCGGCACCCTGGCCGGGCTGGCCGTCGGCGTCGCCGGGGCGGCGATGGTCGTCCGCTCCGCCGGCGACGACTTCGACACGGTCGCCGTCCCGCTCGGGACCCTCGTGGTCGTCGCCCTGGTCGGTGCGGCCGCCGGTGTCCTGGCCTCGGCCCGCCCTGCGGCCCGAGCGGCCAAGGCCGACGTCCTCACCGCCATCGCCGCCGTCTGACCTGTCTCGCCTCAGGCCGGAACCGTGTCGAAAGGTGTCAGACACCCTTCGACACGGTTCCGGTTCGCCGCGAGGGCGCGGGCCGGTCGTAGCGTCGACGCCGTGGCGACCGACGGAGCGAGCGACGACGAGCTGATGGGGCTGGCGCTGGACGAGGCCCGGGCCGCCGCCGCCGCCGGCGAGGTGCCGGTGGGGGCGGTCGTGGTGGTCGACGGCGAGGTCGTGGCCCGGCGGGGCAACGAGCGGGAGCGCACCGGCGACCCGACCGCCCACGCCGAGGTGCTGGCCCTGCGGGACGCAGCCGCCGCGGTCGGTGACCGGCGGCTGCGGGAGGCGACCCTCGTGGTCACGCTGGAGCCGTGCCCGATGTGCGCCGGGGCGGCGTGGGCGGCGCAGGTCGGACGGATCGTGTTCGGGGCCGACGACCCTCGGGCCGGCGCCACCGGCTCGCTCTACAACGTCGCCGTCGACGTCCGCCTCAACCACACCTCGGAGGTCACCGCCGGCGTGCGGGCCGCCGAGTGCGCCGCCGAGCTGGTCGCCTTCTTCGCCTCCCGCCGCTGAGGCCCGTCCGGCGAGCATCCCCTTGGGGCCGACGGCCGGCCCCCGGCTACCGTGGGAGGCGGAGGGTTGCCGGAGCGGACGAACGGGACGGTCTCGAAAACCGTTGTGGTGTCACAGCCACCGTGGGTTCAAATCCCACACCCTCCGCTCGGACCGGGGCCTACGGGCCCCGGTCCTCTTCGTTCCCGGCGCCCGTAGCCTGGGCGCGCCATGCGCCAGCCTGCTCCGTCGATCCTGTGGGGGATGACCCGCTCGGACCCCTCCGCCCTGAGCGGCGCCCACCTCGACCGCGGCCTGGTGCGCCGGGTCTGGGCCTTCGCCCGCCCGTACCGGGCCCGCACCTTCGCCTTCCTGGCCGTGATCGTGGTCGAGGCCCTGCTCGGGCTGGTCACCCCGCTGCTGGTGAAGCGGATCATCGACGATGCCCTCCCCCACACGTCGGGCGGGCCGGCCGACGGCACCCTGCTGGCCTGGTGCGCGGCGGGGATGGCCGGGGCCGCGTTCGCCATCGCCGGGCTGTCGCTGGTGGAGCGCTGGCTGTCGGCGGTCATCGGTGAGGGCCTGATCTACGACCTGCGGGCCGCCCTGTTCGAGCACGTCCAGGGGATGCCTCTCGGCTTCTTCACCCGCACCCAGACCGGCGCCCTGATCTCCCGGCTCAACAACGACGTCATCGGCGCCCAGCGGGCGGTCACCCAGACCCTCGGCTCCGTCGTGTCGAACGTGGTCGTGCTCGGCACCACGCTCACCGCCATGGCCGTGCTGGAGTGGCGGTTGACCGGGCTGTCGCTGCTCCTGCTGCCGGTGTTCCTGCTCCCGGCCAAGCGGGTGGGCCGGCGGCTGTCGACCATCACCCGGGAGTCGTTCGACCTCAACGCCTCGATGAACACCACCATGACCGAGCGCTTCAACGTGGCCGGCGCACTGCTGGTCAAGCTGTTCGGTCGGGCCGACGACGAGGCCCGGGAGTTCGCCGACCGGGCCGGCCGGGTGCGCGACATCGGGGTCCGCTCGGCCATGTACAGCCGCACCTTCATGGTCGCCCTCAGCCTGGTGGGGGCGGTGGGGACGGCGGTGATCTACCTCGTCGGCGGCCGGTTGGTGATCTCGGGCGCCATCACCCTCGGCACGCTCGTCGCCCTCGGCGTGTTCGTGGTCCAGATCTACGGCCCGCTGACCCAGCTCACCAACGCCCGGGTCGACCTGATGACGGCGTTCGTGTCGTTCGACCGGGTCTTCGAGGTGCTCGACGCCCCCCACGCCATCGCCGACCGGCCCGGCGCGGTCGACCTGCCCGCCCCGGAGGGCCGGCGCCGCCGGGTCGAGCTCGACCACGTCCGGTTCCGGTACCCGGCCGCCGCCGAGGTCTCGATCGCCTCGCTGGAGGCCGAGGCCGGGCTGCCCCTCGACGAGGAGGCGTCCCGCGAGGTCCTCCACGGCATCGACCTGGTGGTCGAGCCGGGGCGGACCGTCGCCCTGGTAGGGCCGTCGGGGGCGGGCAAGAGCACCCTGGTCGGGCTGGTCCCCCGGCTCTACGACGTCACCGAGGGGGCGGTGCGGGTCGACGGCCTCGACGTGCGGGACCTCACCCAGCACTCGTTGCGGGAGGCGGTC
>CAYQGF010000315.1:0-4932 GCA_964416885.1 uncultured Iamiaceae bacterium | reverse complement strand
AGAACCCGGTTCTCGACTATCCGAAGAACCACGACTGGTGGCCGGACGCCCTGCGCGTGCAGCTCCTCCACCAGGAACCCCCCGCCGCCAACCCGATGGGCGGGGACTTCGACTACCGGGAGGAGGTGAAGACCCTCGACTACGAGGCGATCCGCCAGGACCTCGTCGACCTGATGACCGACTCCCAGGACTGGTGGCCGGCCGACCACGGCCACTACGGCGGCCTCTTCGTCCGCATGAGCTGGCACGCCGCCGGCACCTACCGGATCTCCGACGGCCGGGGCGGGGCCGGCACCGGCGCCCAGCGCTTCGCCCCCCTCAACAGCTGGCCCGACAACGGAGGCCTCGACAAGGCCCGCCGCCTGCTGTGGCCGATCAAGCAGAAGTACGGCCGCAAGATCTCCTGGGCCGACCTGCTGGTGCTGGCCGGCAATGTGGCCCTGGAGTCGATGGGCTTCGAGACCTACGGCTTCGCCTTCGGCCGGCCCGACATCTGGGCGCCGGAGGAGGACATCTTCTGGGGCCCCGAGGACGAGTGGCTGGGCGACAAGCGCTACCGGGGCGAGCGCGAGCTCGACAACCCGCTGGGCGCAGTGCAGATGGGCCTCATCTACGTGAACCCCGAGGGCCCCAACGGCATGGCCGACCCCCTGGCCGCGGCCCACGACATCCGTGAGACCTTTGCCCGCATGGCGATGAACGACGAGGAGACCGTCGCCCTCATCGCCGGAGGCCACAGCTTCGGCAAGACCCACGGTGCCCACAGCGCCGAGTTCGTCGGCCCCGAGCCCGAGGCCGCCCCGATCGAGGACCAGGGCCTGGGTTGGAAGAGCTCGGCCGGTACCGGCGTGGGCGCCGACGCCATCGTGAGCGGGCTGGAGGTCACCTGGACCCAGGACCCGACCACGTGGGAGAACGGCGAGACCGGCTTCTTCGACAACCTCTACGACAACATCTACGAGCTGGAGGAGAGCCCGGCCGGCGCCAAGCAGTGGGTCGCCACCAACCCCGACGCCAAGCCCATCCCCGGTCCACAGGACCCGGCCGACACCCGGCCCCCCGGCATGCTCACCACCGACCTCTCGCTGAAGTACGACAAGGCCTACGGCGAGATCTCGCAGCGCTTCCACGACGACCCCGAGGCGTTCCGGCAGGCCTTCGCCAAGGTCTGGTTCAAGCTCCTGCACCGCGACATGGGCCCGGCGTCCCGCTACATCGGCCCGTGGGTGCCCGGCGAGGACCTGATCTGGCAGGACCCGGTGCCCGCCCACGAGGGGCCGCTCGTGAGCGACGCCGACGTCGCCACCCTCAAGGAGAAGGCCCTGGCCTCGGGCCGCTCGGTGGCGCAGCTCGTCGCCGCGGCGTGGGCCTCGGCCGCGACCTTCCGGGGCACCGACATGCGGGGCGGCGCCAACGGTGCCCGGGTCCGCCTGGCCCCCCAGAAGGACTGGGCCGTCAACGACCCGGCGGAGCTGGCCGACACCCTCGCCTCGCTGGAGGCGGTCCAGGCCGACTTCAACGCCGCCGGCGGCGCCCAGGTCTCGCTGGCCGACCTGATCGTCATCGCCGGCAACGCCGCGGTCGAGAAGGCCGCCGCGGCCGCTGGCCACGACGTCACCGTCCCGTTCCACCCGGGCCGGACCGACGCCACCGACGAGATGACCGACCACGAGAGCTTCGCCGTCCTCGAGCCGAAGAGCGATGGCTTCCGCAACCACATCGCCCCCGGCGAGAAGCACCCGGTCGAGAACGCCCTCCTGGAGCGGGCCTTCCTCCTGACCCTCAGCGCGCCGGAGCTGGCCGTGCTGGTCGGTGGGATGCGGGCGCTCGACGCCAACGCCGGCCACAGCAAGCACGGCGTGCTCACCGACCGGCCCGGCCTGCTCACCAACGACTTCTTCGTCAACCTGCTCGACATGAGCACGGCGTGGAAGGTGTCGGAGGAGGAGGACGTCTACGTCGGCACCGACCGGGCCACGGGCGCCCAGAGGTGGACGGCCACCGCGGCCGACCTCGTCTTCGGCTCCAACTCGCGGCTCCGGGCCGTGGCCGAGGTGTACGCGACCGACGACGCCAAGGGGAAGTTCGTCGACGACTTCGTCGCCGCGTGGGCCAAGGTCGGCGAGCTCGACCGCTTCGACCTGCACGGCTGACCCGAGCCCCCAGCGGGGGATCCACCTGGAGGCCGGCCCTGCGGGGCCGGCCTCCTGCGCGCCCGGGCTCAGGCCTTCGGCGGGAGCCCGAGGACGTCGCGGGTCATGGCCACCATCTCGCGGACGAAGGTCTCGTGGTCGAGCGTGGCGAGCAGGCCCGGGGCCCAGTCGTCGAAGCCGGTGATGGCGACGAGCGAGCACACCATCCGGACCCGGTCGCGGAGGGGGACGTCGACGGCCATCACGAGCTCGTCGATGCGGCTGTGGCCATCCTCGTGGAACTGGAACAGCTCGTTGCTCTCGGCGAAGACCGCCTCGACCACCTGGCGGTTGCGCTGAACCAGGGCGAACAGCGGCCAGTAGGTGGTGAGGTTCCCGATGATCCCCTCGAGGGCGATCGCCCACTGCTCGACGGGCCGGTCGCTGGTGCGCACCGCCTCCAGCTCGGCCGCCAGCTCGTCGAAGGCGATGCCGATCGGCGTGAGCATGGCCCGGAGCAGATCGCTCTTGCTGGGGAAGTGGTAGTAGAGCGCGGCCTTGGTGATGCCGAGGTCCTCGGCGATCTCCCGGAGCGACGTGGCCTCGTAGCCCTTCTCGGTGAACCGGACCTGGGCGACGGCGAGGATCCGCTCACGGGTGTCGGGGAGAGCGGCAGTGCTGGCCGCGGGGCTCGCCATGGGTCACACCGTACCTACTTGACGACCGGCAAGGAGCAACTTACCGTGCGGCAAGTCAGCAACTTGCCGACCGGCAGGTAAGTCCGGTCGGCGGGTCCGCAACCGCTCCCAGGAGGGCACCATGGCCCCACCCCCCGTCGTCCCACCCCCTGTCATCGAGGCCCACGGCCTCGTCAAGCGCTACGGCGACCACCTCGCCCTCGACGGCGTCGACCTCGACGTCCCCGCCGGCCGCGTCCTCGGCCTGCTCGGCCCCAACGGCGCCGGCAAGTCGACGACCGTCCGGATCCTCACCACCATGACCACCGCCGACGCCGGCACCGCCCGGGTCGGCGGCCTCGACGTCGCCGCCGACCCCCACGGCGTCCGCCGCCTGATCGGCGTCACCGGCCAGGACGCCTCGCTCGACGAGCTGCTCACCGGCCGGCAGAACCTCCACCTGGTCGGGCGGCTGGCCAAGCTGGACGGCCCCGCCGTCGCCCCCCGGGCCGTCGAGCTGCTCGGGCAGTTCGACCTGGTCGAGGCGGCGGACCGGCCGGTGCGCACCTACTCAGGTGGGATGCGCCGGCGCCTCGACCTGGCCGCCAGCCTGATCGCCCGGCCCCGCATCCTCTTCCTCGACGAGCCGACCACCGGGCTCGACCCGCTCAGCCGCCAACGCATGTGGACGGTGATCGCCGACCTGGTGGCCGAGGGCACCACCGTCCTCCTCACCACCCAGTACCTGGAGGAGGCCGACACCCTCGCCGACGAGATCGTCGTCATCGACCACGGCCACGTCATCGCCCGGGGCACGGCCGCCGAGCTCAAGCGCCGGGTCGGCGGCGAGCAGCTCGTCGTCCGCCTGGCCGAGCCGTCCCCGGTCGCCGCCCCGGCCCTCGCCGGGCTGGCCGCCGGCGAGGTGGTCGAGGTCGACGACGGCCTCGGCCTGCTCGTCCCCGTCGCCCCCCGGCCCGGCCTGGCCACCGAGGCCGTCCGGGCCCTCGACGCCGCCGGTCTCGCCGTCGACGACATCGAGACCCGTCGCCCGTCGCTCGACGACGTCTTCTTCCACCTCACCGGTGCGCCCGCCGACGCCGCGGCCGCGCCCGACACCCCCGTGCTCGAAGGGAGCCCCGCATGACCGCCACCACCGTCCCCGTCACCCCCGCCCCGGCGACCACCGCCGGCCGCGTCCGGGACTGGCTCGGCGACGTCGCCGCCCTGACCCGTCGCAACCTGGTCCACGTCCGCCGCGAGCCGGCCCAGCTGTCCGACGCGACGATCCAACCGATCCTGTTCACCGTGCTCTTCGTCGAGCTGTTCGGCGTCGCCATGGTCATCCCCGGCGGGGGCAGCTACAAGGCCTTCGCCATCGGCGGCCTGCTCACCATGAACCTCACCACCGCCTCGGTCGGCACCGCCGTCGGGCTGAGCGGCGACCTGGCCACCGGCGTGATGGACCGGTTCCGCACCCTCCCGATGGCCCGCAGCGCCATCCTCACCGGCCGCACCGTGTCCGACATCCTCGCTGCCCTCCTGTGTGGCGTGCTCGTCATCGTGACCGGCTTCGTCCTCGGGTGGCGCCCGGAGAACGGCCCGCTGTCGGTGGTGGCCGCCCTCGGCGTCGGCGTGTTGTTCAGCTACGCCCTGAGCTGGGCCATGGCTTGCATGGGCCTGCTGGCCAGCGACCCCGAGTCGGCCCAGGCGACGGCGTTCGTCTCGGTGTTCCCGCTGGCCTTCGTGTCGAGCGCCATGGTGCCCACCAACGGGCTGCCCACCGTGCTGCGGGTCATCGCCGAGTGGAACCCGGTCTCGGCCGTGGCCGCCTCGGCTCGGGAGCTGATGGGCAACCCCAACCCGGCCACCCTGTCGACGTCGTTCCCGTCGCAGCACCCGCTGCTCATGGCGGTGGCCTGGAGCGTGGGCATCATCGCCGTCTGCGCGCCGCTGGCCACCCGCCTCCTCCGGACGCGGATGGCCGACTGACGGGCCTCAGCGGTTGGTGTCCTCGACCAGGATGGTGACCCGGCCGTCGCCCCGGAGCGTGGTGCTGGTGACGTGCCGCCCCTCGGTCGGGTAGGCGAGCCGCACCGTCTGGCCCCGCTCGGCGGTGAGCGGGC
>CAYQGF010000314.1:0-4935 GCA_964416885.1 uncultured Iamiaceae bacterium | reverse complement strand
CGACGGTGGAGCGAGGGTTCCGGGACGCCGACTTCTGGTCGATCGAGATGGCCGGCGAGAGCCCGGTGATGATGTCGTAGTCGGGCTTCTCCATCTGCCCGAGGAACTGCCGGGCGTAGGAGGACATCGACTCCATGTAGCGCCGCTGGCCCTCGGCGAAGATCGTGTCGAAGGCCAGCGAGCTCTTGCCCGAGCCCGACAGGCCGGTGAACACCACCAGCTTGTCGCGGGGCAGGTCGAGGTCGACGCCCCGGAGGTTGTGCTCGCGAGCGCCACGGATGACGAGGGTGTCGGCCACGGCGATCCACCCTACCGGGCGCGCCAACCCGACGAACGTCTGTACGGGGCGGGAGCGCTCATCGACCCACCCCCGGTGCCGATGGGCCACGGTGACCGCGCCCTCCTCCGACGACACACGCGCCGTCCGGCGGTGGGCGCTGATCGGGACGGCGGTCCTCGTGCTCCTCGTCCTCATGGACGTGCAACGCCTCGGTGGCAACCCGCTGGGCCTCGTACAACCTGGCGCCGAAGGCCCTGCGGTCGCGGTCTTCCACGAGGACTTCCCCGACGTCGAGCTTCCCGACGGGATGGGCCTCGACGGCCAGATGGCCTACGCCATCGCTCGTGACCCGATCCCGGTCGACGCCGCCGCCGACCACCTCGATCGGCCCCGGTACCGGCTCCAACGGCCGCTGCTCCCCTTCCTCGCGGCCACCCTCCACCCGACCGGTGGCGGGATGGGCCTGGTGTGGGCCCTGTTCGCGGTCGGCCTGGCCGGCGTGGCCGCCGCGGCGGTCGGCGCCGGCTCGCTCAGCGTTCGCTGGGGTGGCCCGGCCTGGGTGGGCGCGGTGGTGGCCGTCCTCCCCGGCTGCTTCATGTCCCTGCGGGTCACGACCTCCGATGCCCTCGGGATGGGGCTGGCCCTCCTCGCCGTGGCCCTCGCCGCCCGGGGGCGCCACGGCGTCGCCGTCGCGCTCGGGGTCGCGGCCGTCCTGGCCAAGGAACCGGCCTGGTTGGTCCTGGCCGGCTGGGCGTTGGCGCACCGCACCCGCCGGGACGCGGCCCTCGCCGTGGTGCCCGCCGTCGTCGCCGGGGCCTGGATGCTCACCCTGCGACTGACGATCTCGGGGACCGAGTCCCTCAACGGCGACATCGGCCTGCCGTTCGTCGGCCTGGTCCGGGCCGCGACGGATCTCTGGGCCGACGGCCAGGAGAGCTGGGGGCTGGTCGGCATCACCTCCTCGCTCGTCGTCGGCACGCTCGCCATCGTCCGCCGGGGCCTCCGCCACCCGTTGGGCTGGGCCATCGCCCTCAACCTGACCTACGTGGTCGTGGCCGGCAGCAACCCGCTGGGCACCAGCTTCGGGGGCACCCGGACCGGGCTCGCCCTCACCGCGCTCGGCGTCATCGCCCTGGCCACGCCCCACGCGCCCCCGGTCGGCCGCGGCTCACGAGCCGACGGCGCCGCCCCTTCGGTCGACGCGGGAGCGCCGACGCCACGCCAAACCGCCTCACCGACCCCGCAGGTGGTCAGCGTCGGGAGCTGAAGGCGGCGCGCCCCCGCAGGAAGGGTCACCGACCGATCACGGCCGACCGGCCCCGACGACCCGGCGCTGCCGGACCTCAGACGCCTTCGACCTGCCGCAACTCCCGCTTGAGCTCCTTGATCTCGTCGCGGAGGCGGGCGGCGTACTCGAAGCGGAGGTCCGACGAGGCCTCGTGCATCTCCTCCTCCAGGGTCTGGATCAACCGGGCCAGGTCCTCGCCCGGCAGGTTGGCCAGCTCCTCCCGACGGGCCTTGTCGGCGGCCCGCTCGCGCCGGCTGCCCTGGCCCGGCACCGGCGCCGTCTCCTCGGACGGGCGGATGAGGGCCAGGATGTCCGTGACGGCCTTGCGCACCGTCTGGGGGTTGATGCCGTGCTCGACGTTGTAGGCCTGCTGGAGGCCGCGGCGCCGGTGGGTCTCGCTGATCGCCGACTGCATCGACGGGGTCACCTTGTCGGCGTACATGATCACCTGGCCGTCGACGTTGCGGGCGGCCCGGCCGATCGTCTGGATCAGCGACGTCTCGCTGCGCAGGAAGCCCTCCTTGTCGGCGTCGAGGATGGCGACCAGCGACACCTCGGGCAGGTCGAGGCCCTCCCGCAGCAGGTTGATGCCGACCAGGACGTCGAACTCGCCGAGGCGCAGGTCGCGCAGGATCTCGATGCGCTGGATGGTGTCGACCTCGCTGTGGAGGTAGCGCACCTTGACCCCGAGCTCGAGCAGGTAGTCGGTGAGGTCCTCGGCCATCTTCTTGGTGAGGGTGGTCACCAGCACCCGGTCGCCCCGGGCCGTGCGCTGCTCGATCTGCGCCATCAGGTCGTCGATCTGGCCCTTGGTCGGCTTGACCACGACCTCGGGGTCGACCAGCCCGGTGGGCCGCACCACCTGCTCGACCACCCGGGTGCTCTTCTCCAGCTCGAACGGCCCCGGCGTGGCCGACAGGAAGACGACCTGGCCGATCTTCTCCATGAACTCGTCGAAGCGCAGGGGCCGGTTGTCGGCCGCCGACGGGAGCCGGAACCCGTGCTCGATCAGCTGCTCCTTGCGGCTGCGGTCGCCCTCGTACTGGCCGTGGAGCTGGGGGACGGTCTGGTGGCTCTCGTCGATGACCATCAGGAAGTCGCGGGGGAAGTAGTCGATCAGCGTGTTGGGCGTCTCCCCCGGGCTCCGCCCCTCGATGGGGGCCGAGTAGTTCTCGATGCCGGAGCAGAACCCGACCTCCTGGAGCATCTCCATGTCGTACTGGGTGCGCATCCGGAGGCGCTGGGCCTCGAGCAGCTTGCCCTCCTCCTCGAAGACCTTCAGCCGCTGCTGGAGCTCGTGCTCGATGCGCACGATCGCCTTCTGGAGCCGCTCCTCGCCGGCGACGTAGTGGGTGGCCGGGAGGAGCACGAAGTCGTCGTGGGACCGGACCTTCTCCCCCGTGACCGGGTCGAAGGTCGCCATGGCCTCGATCTCGTCGCCGAACAGCTCGATGCGCAGTGCCGTCTCGTCGTAGGCGGGGTGGATCTCGATGGTGTCGCCCCGCACCCGGAAGTGGCCCCGGGTCAGGTTCATGTCGTTGCGGTCGTACTGCATGTCGACGAAGCGCCGCAGCAACAGCCGCTGGTCGACCTCCTCACCCTTGCGGAGCACCAGCAGGCTCTCGCGGTACTCCTCGGGGGAGCCCAGGCCGTAGATGCAGCTCACCGAGGCGACCACGATGACGTCGCGCCGGGTCAGCAGGGAGGCCGTGGTCGAGTGGCGCAACCGCTCGATCTCGTCGTTGATCGAGCTGTCCTTCTCGATGTAGGTGTCGCTCGACGCGATGTAGGCCTCGGGCTGGTAGTAGTCGTAGTAGCTGACGAAGTATTCGACCGCGTTGTTCGGGAAGAACTCGCGGAACTCGTTGGCGAGCTGGGCCGCCAGCGACTTGTTGGGGGCGAGCACCAGGGTGGGCCGCTGCACCTGCTCGATCGTCCAGGCGATGGTGGCCGACTTGCCCGACCCGGTGATGCCCAGGAGGGTCTGGAACCGCTCGCCGCCCTCGATGCCGTCGGCCAGCCCGGCGATGGCCTTGGGCTGGTCGCCGGCGGGCGAGAAGTCCGACACGACCTCGAAGGGCCGGGCGTGCGTGGTGGTCACGGGGGTGACGTCGGCCATCCCCCGACGATACCGACCCCCTGTGACAGTGGAGCTGCGGCCCTGGTCAGAGGGACGTCAGAGGGCCTGGAGCCGCGCCCAGACCTCGTCGACCCGGCGCTCCAGCTCCTCGGGGGTGCCGTGGTTGTCGACCAGGATCGTGGCCCGGGCCCGGCGCTCCTCCCGGGAGGCCTGCCGGGCGATGCGGGCCCGCACGTCGTCGGCCCGCATGCCGCGATGGGTGACGGCCCGCGCCACCGCCACCTCCTCGTCGAGGTCGACCACGATCGTCTCGTGCAGATCGTCGCGGCCGGACTCGACGAGGAGGGGGACGTCGAGCACGACGATGTGGTCGGTGCCGGCCGCCTCCTCCAGCCGGCGGGCGATCTCGGCCCCGACCGCGGGGTGGACGATCGCGTTCAGCGCCGCCAGGGCCTCGTCGTCACCGAACACGATGTCGGCGAGCGCCTGGCGGTCGAGCCCTCCGTCGGCCGCGACCACCCCCTCGCCGAAGCGCTCGACGATGGCGGTGAACACCGGCCGGCCCGGCGCCTGGACCTCACGGACGATGGCGTCGGCATCGACGACCACGGCCCCCCGCTCGGCCAGCAGCGCCGACACCGTCGACTTGCCGCTCCCGATCCCACCGGTCAGCCCCACGAGCACCATGAGCGGCGAGAGTAGGGCGTCGGCGCCGCCGCCCCGCGACCTCCCTCGGCCCGGCCGGGGCCACCGGTAGCATCGGCCCCATGGCCGTGACGCGGTCCCCCGCCGCATCACCCGACCCCGACGCGGACACCGGTCCCGACGTCGAGGCGTCGACCTCCGGGCCCGGCGACGCCGACCCGATCGACCCGACCGACCTGACGGCGCCCTATCGGCCGGCCATCCTCGGCGTGCGCGCCGCCACCACGCTCGTCAGCGTCCTGCTGTGCAGCGCGGCCCTGGCCCGCCTCGACTGGTGGACCCTGGGCATCGGCGTCCTCGTCATCACCTACAACGTCGTCCGCATCATCAAGCCGCTCGAGGTCCGCGACGACGTCGCCAGCATCGGGCGCGTCGTGGCCGAGGTGGCGCTCCACGTGCTCGCCGTGGTCGCCACCGGCTACTGGGACTCGCCGTTCGTGTTCTCCCTGCTCACGGCGATCATGGTGGCCGGGTTCGCCCGGGGCTTCGGCTTCGCCCTGCGGATCGGCGTGGCATCGGTGCTGGCGGTGGCCCTCCCCCACCTGATCGTCAACGGGCTCAACGCCGACTCGCTCCGCACCA
>CAYQGF010000313.1:0-4954 GCA_964416885.1 uncultured Iamiaceae bacterium | reverse complement strand
CCGGGCGTAGGCGATCGGCACGAAGCCCTCCTCCAGCCCGGCGACGTGCACGATCGGCCACTCCAGCCCCTTCGCGGCGTGGAAGGTGGCGAGCTGGACGGCGTCGGGGCCGTCGGCATCGGACGCCGTGGCCGCGGCGAGCCACGCCTCCAGGTCGCCGACGGTGGCCTCGGGCTCCATGGCCGCGTACTCCCGTGCCCGGCGCAGCATGTCGTCCAGGGCGGCGGCGGCGACGTCGCCGCCGGCCCGGTGGCGGGCCCGCTCCGCCGCCAGGTGCTCCTCCAGGTCGACCACCGCCACCCGGGCCGGATGGGAGCGGTCGGGGGCGACGTGGCGGAGGGCGGCTGCGACTTCGGCCCGACCGGCTGTCGTCTCGGTGAGCCGCACTCGGAAGGGGATGCGGGTGCGGGTGAAGGCAGCCTCGATCGGGGCCAACTGGGCGTTGGTCCGGACGAGGACCGCCTGCTCGGCCCAGCGGGCCCCCGGTCGCCGCAGCAGCCGCACGGCCCGGGCGATCCCGCGGGCCTCCTCGTGCTCGTCGCCGTAGGCGCTGAGCACGGGCAGCTCTCCGGTGCTCCGGTGCACGAGCGGCGCCGCCGCACCTGCTCCGAGCACCGCGGTGGCGAGGTGGAGGACCTCGGGCGTCGAGCGGTGGTTGCGACGCAGCTCGACCACCTCGGCCCCCGGGTGGAGACGGGCGAAGCCGGTGAGGTACCCGGCGTCGGCGCCGTTCCACCGGTAGATCGCCTGGCGGGGGTCGCCGACGACGCACAGGTCGGTGCGGTCGCCCAGCCAGCCCCGCAGCAGCCGGTACTGGAGCGGGTTGAGGTCCTGGAACTCGTCGACGAACAGGTGCCGGAACCGCCACCGCTGCACCCGGGCGAAGTCGGGCTCCTCGTCGAACAGGTCGGCGGCCCGGGCGAGCATGTCGTCGAAGTCCATGACGCCGCGGCGCTGCTTGGCCTCGGCGTACTCGACCATCAGGGCGGCGACGTGGTCGAACGAGGTCGAGGGCCGCCGATCGTCCTGGTGGGCGGCGCGGGGGTACTCCTCGGGGCGGAGGTCGCGGGCGCCGGCCCACTCGATCTCGGCCACGACCTCCGGCACCGGCACCGAGCCCCGGCTCGGCAGGTCGCGGACCATGCGAGCCTTGCCCTGGAGGAGGTCGGGCACCGGGCGGCCCCGGTCCTGGAGCCAGCGGCGGACCTGGGCCCACGCCACGGCGTGCAGGGTGCCCACCTGGGGGCGGTCTCGCAGGCCGAGGCGGGCCAGCCGGCTGCCCATCTCGGTCGCAGCCTTGCGGGTGAAGGTCAGGGCCAGGACGTGGCGGGGGTCGGCGCCGCCCTCGTCGGGGGGGAGCAGGGTGCGGTAGGCGATGCGGCGGGTGAGGACCCGGGTCTTGCCGGAGCCGGCGCCGGCGAGGATGCACAGCGGATGGGTCGTGGTGGTGACGGCCCGCCGCTGCTCGGGGTCGAGGTCGGCGAGCAGGCGGGCGGCGTCCACGTCAGCCGTCGAGCACGGCCCCGACCAGGGCCAAGCCGCCGAGCAGGGTGCCGACGAGGCGGGCCGGGGCGGCCACCGGCTCGACATCGGCCCCGTCGTTCCCGGCGTCGGCCCGACCGGGGAGGTGGAAGGCCCGGCCCACGCCGTGCACGCTCAGGAACGACCCGACCGACAACAGGCTGCCGGCCGACCCCACGCTGAGGATGCTCCCGGCCGACCCGACGCTGAGGATGCTGCCGGCGGACCCGACCGACAGGATGCTGCCGGCCGAGGCGAGGGAGAGGATCGACCCGGCGGAGAGGGCCGAGAGCTGCGAGCCCACCGACAGCAACGACAGGTCGCTGTCGCGGGACCATCGCTGCTCGCCTGGTCGGCCTCGCTCCGCTCGACCTCCACCAGAGGGAACCCGACGACGCATGCCCGGAACCGTACCGGGCGCCGGTCCCGGTAGGTTCGGGCCATGCCCGTCGACGTCTCCGCCGAACGCTTCGAGGAACTGGTCGACGACGCGCTCGACGGCCTCCCCGAGGAGGTCGTGGCCATGCTCGACAACGTCGCCGTGCTGGTGTCCGACGGGCGCCCCGACGGTCCGCTCGGCCTCTACGAGGGCACGCCGCTGACGGCGCGGGGCCAGTACGGCTACCTCGACCTGCCCGACCGGGTGACCATCTTCCGGCTGCCGCTGTGCCGGATGGCCACCGACGAGGCCCATCTCGTGCGGGAGGTTCGGGTCACCGTCGTCCACGAGCTCGGCCACCACCTTGGCATCGACGACCGTCGCCTCCACGAGCTGGGCTACGGGTAGCGGGGCGGTCGGCGCGCCACGCGCACTTGGTGTCTGACACCAGGTGTGTCGCTGCGCCCTACTGTTCCGGCGTGGCGTTCCCGCGGAAGCTCCTGAACGAGGACGAGGAACTGGTCCTCGACCTCCGTCCCCACTGGCTGGTCCTGGTCCTGCCGAGCCTGGCGCTATTCGGGGCGTGTGCCCTGGGCATCATCGTCGCGCTGTCCAGCCTGCCGACCGCCGCGGTGCTCGGCGCCCTCGTCCTCGTCGTGGTCGCGGCCGTGTGGTTCGTGCTCCGGCTGCTCGGCTGGAACAACACCAACTTCGTCCTCACCAGCGACCGCATCGTCAGCCGGCGGGGTGTCCTCACCAAGTCGGGGGTCGAGATCCCCCTCGAGCGCATCAACACCGTGTTCTTCAACCAGCGCTTCGTCGAGCGGCTGGTCGGGGCGGGCGACCTGGGCATCGAGTCGGCGGGGGAGCGGGGCAGCGAGACGTTCGACAACATCCGCCGGCCGGCCATCGTCCAGCGCGAGATCTACGTCCAGATGGAGGCCAACGAGAACCGCAAGTTCGACCGGGTCCGCCACCCCGGGCCGGCGGCGCTCAGCCCGGTCGAGCAGGTCGAGAAGCTCCACGCCCTGCTCCAGCAGGGGGCGATCACGCCCGAGCAGTTCGAGGCCGAGAAGGCGCGCATCCTCGGCTCATGACGCGTCCGGCGCCGCGGGTCGTCAGCCTGGTCCCGTCGGTCACCGAGACGCTCGTCGCCTGGGACCGGCCTCCCATCGCCTGCACCCGGTTCTGCGAGCAGCCCGACATCCCCCACGTCGGCGGGACCAAGCGGCCCCGCGTGGCCGCCATCGTCGACCTGGCCCCCGACGTGGTGGTGATGTGCGACGAGGAGAACCGGGTCGAGGACCACGACGCCCTGGTCGCCGCCGGGCTCACGGTCCACGTGGCGTCGCCCCGCACCGTGGCCGACGTCCCGGAGGTGCTGGCCCGACTGGCCGCGGCGGTCGACGCCCCACCTCCCGAGCCGTGGACGCCACCGATGCCGCCACCCGCGGCCGAGGCCCGGGTCGCCTTCGTCCCGATCTGGCGCCGGCCGTGGATGACGATCAACGGCGACACCTACGGGGCCTCGGTCCTCGCCGCCGCCGGCTGGGTGAGCGCCTGGGCCGACGACCCGGACCGCTACCCCGAGGTCGACGAGGAGGACGTCCGGGCGCGGGCCGTGGCCGCGGTGCTGGCGCCCACCGAGCCGTGGGCCTTCACCGCCGCCGACCTCCCCGACCTGGCCGAGCGCTTCGGCGTCCCGGCGGTCCTGGTCGACGGTCAGGACCTGTTCTGGTGGGGCGCCCGCACCCGCCCCGCCGTCGCCCGCCTCACCGCCGCCCTCACATGATGGCTGCCGCCTCGTTCTTGGTGCACGACGCGTCGCCAGGCGACCTGTCCTGCACCAAGAACCGATGGGGCGCCTAGGCAGGAGGTCCGACCTCGACGGTGGCACCGAGGCTGGGGCGCACGACCCAGGCCTGCTCCGGGCCCCAGGCATCGAGCGCCCCGGGCTCGCAGAGGGCGACCACGCAGCCGCCGAACCCGGCGCCCGTGAGGCGGGCGCCGAGCACCCCGGGGGTGTGGTCGAGCCGGCCGACCAGGTCGTCGAGCACCGGCGTCGACACCGCGAAGTCGTCACGGAGCGAGACGTGGCTCCCCTGGACCAGGGCGCCGAGCAACGCCAGGTCGTGGATGCGGAGGGCATCGGCCGCGGCCCGGACCCGGGCGTTCTCGGTGAGCACGTGGCGGGCCCGGGCCCGCACCACCGGGTCGGCGATGGCGACCTCGGTGCCCGGCGTCGCCTCCCGCAGCGGGCCGATCACGGCCTCCGCGGCTCGGCACTGCGCCGCCCGCTCGGCGTAGGGCGAGCCCTCCAGCCGTCGGGCCTGCCCGGAGTCGACCACGACCACCTCCAGCCCGGCCGGCACCGGGACCGGCTCGACGGTGAGGGCACCGCAGTCGATCAGCAGGGCGTGGCCCTCCCGGCCCCCGGCCGAGGCCAGCTGGTCCATGATCCCGCAGGGCACGCCGGTGGCCCGGTGCTCGGCCCGCTGGGCCATCTGGGCGACGGTGAGGGCCGCCGCCGGGCCGGTGGCCAGGTCGGGCCGCAGGGCCAGGGCGAGGGCCACCTCCAGGGCCGCGCTCGACGACAGCCCGCCGCCCAGGGGGAGCGTCGAGCGGACCACACCGGTCAGCCCGACGGTCGGGCGGACCTCGGCCACGACCCCGGCGACGTAGCGTGCCCACGCCGGCTCGACGGTCCGGGGGTCGCCGCCGGCGACGGGCACCACCGCGTCGGCACCGGCCTCGGTGCGGTCCGATGCCAGGGCCACGACATCGCCCGTGCGGGTGCCCTCGACCACGGTCTCGAGCTGGATCGCCATCGGGAGCGCCAGCCCGCCGGTGTGGTCGGTGTGGTCGCCGATCAGGTTGACCCGTCCCGGCGCCCGCGCCCGGACCCGCTCGCTGTCGTCGTCGCCACCGGTCATGGCGCCGACGCTACGGGGCATGCGTCCTTGACCGGGTGGTCAAGGACGGGCACGATGCGGCCGTGACCACCACCCCTCCCTCCGCCGACGGCATCGAGATCTGGTACACGACCGACGGCGA
>CAYQGF010000312.1:0-4958 GCA_964416885.1 uncultured Iamiaceae bacterium | reverse complement strand
TGTTCGGCACCATGTTCGACCCCCGCACCGTGCCGATGCTGTTCGGCGTGATCCTCATCCCGATCACCTTCCTCGGCTGCACGTACTACAGCTGGCAGGCGCTGGAGCCGATCCGCTGGCTCCAGGTCCTCACCCTCGTCAACCCGCTCGTGTACCTGGCCGAGGGGTTCCGGGCCGCGCTCACCCCCGTGCCCCACATGAGCCTCGTCGCGGTCTACGGGGTGCTCGTCGGCTTCACCGCCCTCTTCGGCTACGTCGGGGTGAAGGGCTTCACCAAGCGGGTCATCGCCTAGCCCGCGCTCCCGCCGCGCTCCTGCCCTGCATCGGCCAGGATGGGGTGATGGCGGCGACGACCGCGAAGTGGCCGTTGACCGGGCGGGACGACGACATGGCCCAGGCCCTGGCGCGGCTCGACAGCTCGGCCGGCGTGCTGCTCGTCGGCGCCCCGGGCGTGGGCAAGACCCGGCTGGCCGAGGAGCTCGGCGCCCAGCTCGGGGCCGGCGGCGGCCACGTGGTCCGCCTGGCCGGCAGCGCCGCCACCACGGCCATGCCGTTCGCGGCGGCGGCCGGTCTCCTCCCCGCCGACGTCGCCCGGGCCGGGCTGCCCGTCCTGCTGTCGTTCCGGCGGGCGTTGGCCGAAGCGGCGCGGGGCCGGGCCACGACCCTCGTCGTCGACGACGTCCACCTGCTCGACGACGCCTCGGCCACGCTCGTCCACCAGGTCGTCGTGGCCGGGGAGGCGTCGCTGATCGCCACCCAGCGCACCGACACGACGGCCCCCGACGTCGTCGAGCGGCTCTGGTGGGACGGGCTGGTGGCGCGGGTGGAGGTGGCCCCGCTCGACCGGCGGGCCGCCGAGGCCCTGGCGGCGAGCATCGTCGGACGCCCGCTCGACCCGGCCCGGGCCGAGCGGCTCTGGGCGCTGACCGAGGGCAACCCGCTCTTCGTCCGGGAGCTGCTGCTGGCGGAGCGGACCGGCGGCGGTCCCGACGGCACCGTCCCGCGGCTGGCCGACCTGGTCCACCGTCGTCTCGCCGGCCTCGACCCGGCGGCCCGCGACCTGCTCCGGGCCATCGCCTTCGGGGAGCCCCTCGGCGCCGGCGAGCTCGACCACCTCGGCGCCTCGGCCCCGCTCGTCGCGCTCGAACGGGCCGGGCTGATCGCCGCGGCGGACGACGATCGGCGGCTGGTGGTCCGGGTCGTCCACCCGCTCTACAGCGAGGTGCTCCGGGCCGAGACGCCGCCCGCCGAGCGCCGGGCGATCATGTACCGGTTGGCGGAGGGCCTGCGGGCCACCGGCGCCCGACGACGGGGCGACCTGGTCCGGCTGGCGACGTGGTCGGTCGAGTCCGGGCTCGACGTCGACGGCGACCTGTTGGCGCAGGCCGCCCGGGTCGCCCTCTTCTCCGACGACGCCGAGCTGGCCGAGCGGCTGGCTCGCGAGGCCTTCGCCCGAGAGCGCACCTTCGCCGTCGGCCAGGTGCTGGCCGAGGTGTTCTACGAGACGGGCCAGGGCGCCGAGACCCTGGCCCAGGCCGATGCGCTCCAGGCGCTGGCGGGCACCGACGAGGAGCGGGCGGCGCTGGCCCACCTCCGCACGATCTCGCTCTTCTGGCACCACGGCGACGCCGAGCGGGCCTTCGCCGCCCTCTCCGTCATCGACGAGCTGCCGCCGTCGGAGTGGACCGTGGAGGCCGCCTGGGTGCGGGCGACGCTGCTCGCCTTCTCGGGCCGGGGCGAGGAGGCGGCCGCCATCGCCGGCCCACTGCGGGGTGGCCAGCTCCCCCCGGCCGGCCACATCCAGGTCGCCCTCGCCCTGAGCCAGGCCCTCCGGTCCCAGGCCCTCCCGCTCCAGGGCCTGACCGCCCTCGACGCCACCATCGAGGCCTTCGCCGGTCTGGGGGAGGACGCAGCCCGGATCGGCAAGCGCGAGCTGGGGTCGCTGCGGGTCGCCAACCTGGTCGAGGCCGGGTGCCTCGCCGAAGCGGAGCACGAGGCCGAGGTGTTGGCCCGGGCCGCGGAGGAGATGGGCGAGACGTCCCGCGCCGCCCACACCCTCCTCGCCGAGGGCTGGCTCCGGCTCCACCAGGGCCGGACCGCCGCCGCGGTCGAGGCGCTCACCGGGTCGATCCGGTCCTTCGAGCTGAGCGGGCACTGGGGGATGCAACGCTGGGCCAAGGCCGCCCTGGCCCTCGCCCACGCCCAGCGGGGCGAGGCGGCTCCGGCCCGGGCGGTCCTGGCCGAGGTCGACGCGGCCGGTCACCACCCGGCCAAGGTCTTCGACTCGGCCGTCCACCGGGCGCGGGCGTGGCTGGCCTGGCTCGACGGCGACCAGGCCGAGGCGACCCGGCTCCTCCTCGCCGGCGCCGACGAGCTGGGCGGGCGCGGTGACCGCAGCGGCGAAGCGGCGTGCCTCCACGACCTGGTGCGCCTGGGTCGGGCCGACGAGGTGCAGCACCGGTTGGTGGGTCTGGTGGCGGCGGCCGAGGGGGAGTGGTTCCGGCTGCTGGGTGCCCACACCGAGGCCGTCGTGGCCCGCTCGGCCGACGCTCTCGGGGCGGTGGCCGAGGGCTTTGCTGCCATCGGCGCTTGGCTGCTCGCCAGCGAGGCGGCCCACGCCGCCGACGAAGCCGCCCGCGTGGCCGACGACCCGCGGGCCGCGGCCGGATGGGCCCGGCTCGGGGAGCAGTGGCGGGCCCGCTGTGACGACGTCCGCTCACCGGGGCTGGTCGCGGCCGGCGCCCCGGTCCCGCTGACCCGACGGGAGCGGGAGGTCGCGGCGCTGGCCGCGTCGGGCGTGTCGCGCAAGGACCTGGCCGACCAGCTCCACGTCGGTGTCCGCACGGTCGACAGCCACCTCGTCCGCATCTACGCCAAGCTCGGGGTCCGCAGCCGGGCCGAGCTGGCCGAGGCCCTCACCTCGTAGGGGCTCCCGGGGGTCGGCCCCGGGAGCCCGGCGGCCCGTCTGGCCCAGGGGACGGTCACGGCGGCGAGCCCGCGGGCCGCGGCGAGGCCCGGGGCCTCGGCCTCGACGTCGGCCCGCCGCGCCTCGGGCACCGGAGCGAAGGGGGTGACGGTCACGTCGAGCCGCGTCGTCGTGGCCCGGGTGCGCCAGGTGCCGACGACCTCGCCGTCGACGAGCACCGCGCCCGGCTGGCCGAGGATCGGCCACAGCGCCTTCTGGTCGACCTTTCGGGGGACGGTCACGACGCGGTCGCGGGCGAGCACCCACGGGTCGCTGCGGGGGAGGAGCCGGGCCAGCCGGACCGGCTCGGCGGCGAGCAGGGCGTCGAGGTCGGCGGCGGCGACGAACGCCTTCCGGCCGTCGACGGTGACCGGCTCGACCCGGTCGTCGGGCCAGGCCGGGGCGAGCGCCGACTGGGTCGTGCCGAGGTAGGAGGCCACGTCGCCCTTCGAGGCCGGCCCCATCAGCCGGAGGGAGGCGACGATCAGGTCGTCGAGCCCCGCCGTCGCCTCGGGCCGGCCCGGCCAGCGGGGGATGGGGGCGAGGGTGGCGGCCCTGTGGCCCGGGACCAGGCGGGCGCCGCCGGGGAGCGCGGCCAGCCGCATCAGCTGGTCGGAGAGGTGGTGGGCCTGGCAGCCCCGGCACCACGAGACGGCCTCGTCGGGCACCCGCTCGGTGAGCGCCGCGCTGGCCTCGCCCTTGGGCATCTCGGCGGTGACGACCTCCTCGTAGGCGGCCACGGTCGCGGCCAGGACGTCGAGCGAGTCGATGCCGTGCTTGCGGAAGGACGTGCCGGTGCCGGCCAGCCGGGCTGCGGCGTCGGCGGCGTCGAGCGGCCACAGTGCGGCGGCCAGCGGGCGGAGGTCGCGCCGGCGGTGGACGTGCGGCGCGCCTCGGGTGCCCCAGACCGAGGCCCACCGACGTTGGTCGTAGGGGTCGACGGCGGCGCCGAGCGGGAGCCGGGCGGCCAGCACGAGAGCGGCCGAGCCGGCCGGCGTGTCGGCCAGCCCCAGGTCGACGACGGCGAGGTCGGTGGCCTCGGTGCCGGCCGGGGCCGAGCGGTCGAGCTGCTGGGCCCGGGCCCGGAAGGCGAGGGCCTGGGCCCGGCTGACGTCCGGCACCCCGCTCGTGGTCATGCGATCCACCACTCCCACTCCTTGGTGCCCTCGCCGAGGTGGTGGGTGCCGGACCCGGCCAGGCCGGCGAAGGCGCCGGTGCCCGAACCCTCGACGACGGTGACGGTGGAGGTCACGCCCTCGGCGGTGAAGTCGTCCCGATGGTGCAGCACGAAGGTGCCCTCCTCGCCGGCCCGGGTGCCGGTGACCAGCTCGTAGCCGTGAGAGGTCCCGGTGCCGTCGGCGGAGTAGTACAGCGCGAAGTGGGCCTCGGAGGTGGCCTCGAGCTCGCCGGTGTAGGAGAACACCACCCGGGCGTGGGCGACGCGGGGCAGCGGGGCGTCGTCGCCCCAGCCCGGCTCCTCGTCCCACGTGGTGAAGGTGGTGGTGGCGCTCAGCGTCCTGGTGTCGGTCATGGGCCCGACCGTACGGGTGGATGCGGACGGGACCGGTCCGCATCGGCCAGGATGATCCGGCCATGGCCGACACGCCCGCCCGACTGCTCCGGCTGCTGTCGCTGCTCCAGGCCCGGCCGATGTGGACCGCGCCGGAGCTGGCCGAGCGGCTGGAGGTCACCACCCGTACCGTCCGCCGCGACGTCACCCGGCTGCGCGGCCTCGGCTACCCGGTCGACGCCGAGCCCGGGCCCCACGGCGGCTACACCCTGGGCCGGGGCGGGAGCCTGCCACCGCTGCTGCTCGACGCCGACGAGGCGGTGGCCGTCGCCCTCGGGCTGCGGGCCGCGGCCGACGGGAGCGTCACCGGGCTCGACGACGCCACCGTCTCGGCCCTCGCCAAGCTGGAGCAGGTGTTGCCGGCGCCCCTGGTCGAGCGGGTGCGGACGGTCCAGGAGGTCACCACGTCGCTCCACGGGCGGG
>CAYQGF010000311.1:0-4961 GCA_964416885.1 uncultured Iamiaceae bacterium | reverse complement strand
GCTACATCTCCACCACCAAGGAGTGGGCCGAGGACATCGCCGGCCTGGGCCGGGAGGGCTGGACGCGCTGGTGGTTCGCCGACGAGGCCGCCGACGTCACCTACACCGAGTTCATGGCCAAGGACAACGTCCCGTTCCACGCCGTGATGTTCCCGGCCACCCTCATCGGTGCCGACAGCGGCTGGAAGCTGGTCGACTACCTCAAGTCGTTCAACTGGCTGACCTTCTACGGCGGCAAGTTCTCGACCACCGACCAGCGGGGCGTCTTCATGGACGCGGCGCTGGAGATCCTCCCGGCCGACATCTGGCGCTACCACCTGATCGCCAACGCCCCCGAGTCCTCGGACTCCAGCTTCACGTGGGAGTCGCTGGTCCAGTCGGCCAACAAGGACCTGGCCGGCAGCTTCGGCAACCTGGTCAACCGGGTCCTGGGCTTCACGGTCAAGAACGCCGACGGCGTGGTGCCCGACGCCGCCCCCGACCCCGACTTCGTGACCGAGGTGGCCGGGCTGGTCGGCGACTACACCGCGGCGCTGGAGGCCAAGGAGCTCCGCAAGGCGATGACGGTGCTGCGCGAGCTGTGGTCCGCCGGCAACGTGTTCTGGAACGCCAAGGAGCCCTGGAAGCTCTCCGACGACCTCGCGGCCCGCGACGTCGTGATCACCACCGCCCTCAACCACCTGCGGCTGCTGGCGATGCTGAGCGCGCCCGTGCTCCCGACCACCGCGGCCACGCTGCTGGCGGCCTTCGGTATCGACGAGCTGCCGGCCTGGCCGACCGATGTCCCGGCCGAGCTGTCGGCGCTCACCCCGGGGGCGATCTTCGAGGTCCCGCCCGTCCTCTTCCCCAAGATCGAGCCCGACCAGGTCGATGCCTGGAAGGCCCGGTTCGGCTCCGGCGAGGAGTAGGTCGGGCGCACCCATCGCCCCGTGATCGTCTCGACCGAGCGTCTCGGGTGGCCCCCTCCGCGCCGCGACCGATGGCGCGCCCGGCTGCGCCGGGAGGACTGCGACCGTCTCGCCGGCACCACGGTCGACCGGGGCGAGCCCGCCGCCTACCTCCACGACCTGTCGAGGCCGGGCCGAGCCGGGGCCTCGACAGGGATGTAGAACAGGTTCTCATGAGCGTACGCGTCGTCCAGTGGGCCACCGGGACGGTGGGGGTGCACGCGGTGCCGGCGATCGCGGCCCACCCGGAGCTGGAGCTGGCGGGGCTCTGGGTCCACTCCGACGACAAGGCGGGCCACGACGCCGGGGAGGTCTGCGGCGGGCCGGCGCTCGGCGTCATCGCCACGCAGGACGCCGATGCCCTGCTCGACCTCCAGCCTGACGCCGTCTGCTACACGGCCCACAGCGACCTGCGCCCCGACGGGGTGGTCGACGACCTGTGTCGCATCCTCGCCTCCGGCGCCAACGTGGTGAACACGTCGTTCGTGCCGCTGCTGTACCCGGCGGCCGCCGGGCCCGGCACCCTCGACCGCCTGGAAGCGGCGTGCCAGGAGGGTGGCACCAGCCTCTACACCTCGGGCATCGACCCGGGCTTCGGCAACGCCGGTCTCGCCGTCCACCTGCTCGCCCTCTGCCAGGAGGTGCGGACGGTGCGGATGATGGAGATCGTCGACTACGCCACCTGGGACAACCCGTTCACCATGTTCGAGATCATGGGCTTCGGAAAGGCGGAGGCGTCCGAGTCGCTGCTGCTCTCACCCGGCTCGACCACCCTGGCGTGGGGGCCGGTGCTCCACCTGGTCGCGGCCGCCATCGGCCTCCCGCTCGACGAGGTGGTGGAGCGCCACGAGGTCTGGCGCGACGACCACGACGTCGAGATCGCCTCGGGCACGGTGCCGGCCGGGACCATCTCGGGGATGCGTTTCGAGGTCGTCGGCAAGGTGGCCGGCGAGGAGCGGCTGGTGCTCGAGCACGTCACCCGGCTCGCCGACGGCCAGGCTCCCGAGTGGCCCCAGGGCGAGGGCTACCGGATCGTCGTCGAGGGCGAGCCGCACCTGCACCTGGAGCTGTCGCTGAGCTCGGACCGGGGCGACCACAACCATGCCGGCTGCGTGGCCACCGCCCAGCACGTGGTGAACGCCATCCCCGCCGTCGTCGCCGCCAGCCCCGGCGTGAAGACGATCCTCGACCTGCCCGTCTACAGCGCATCCGTCCCGACCTAGGCGCCCCGTGGTACGTCATGGGGCCGTGCCCCGCCGAGTCGTGCCCCACCGAGTCATGCCCCGCCGCGCTGTCGCGCTCGCCGTCGTCCTCGCCCTGCTGACCCTCGCCGCCGGTTGCGGCGGGGACGGGGACGACCGCGACGAGGCGCGGGACGACAGCACGACGAGCACGGCCCGTGAGGCCGGAGCCGCCACCGAGGAGCCCGACGACGGCGAGGAGCCGGACGGAGCGACGAACGACGTGGTGCCCGGTGACGAGTGGGTGGTGGCCGACCCGGCGGACCACGGGATCGACCCGGCCGGGCTGGAGACGGCCCGGGCCTACGCCTTCGCCCCCGAACGTCACACCCAGGGCGTCGTCGTCGTCCACGGGGGCGAGATCGTCGCCGAGTGGTACGCGGAGGGGGCCGACGCCGACTCGTGGGCGGCCAGTTGGTCGATGGCCAAGAGCGTGACGGGTGCCGTCGTGGGCATCGCCATCGACGAGGGGGCCATCCCCGGGGTCGACGAGCCGATGAGCACCTACATCGACGGCTGGGCCGGAACCGACCGGGAGGACATCCGGCTGGAGGACGTCCTCCAGATGTCGTCGGGCCTCGACTGGGACGAGGCCTACAGCGGGACCGCGTCCGACTCCGAGGTCATCCGGATGGTCGCGGGCGAGGCCCACCAGCTGACCTTCGCCGCGTCCCGACCGCTCGCCGACCCGCCCGGCACCCGCTTCAACTACTCGAGCGGCGACGCCATGCTCCTCTCCGGGGTGGTCGAGGCCGCGACCGGCGAGCCGCTCGGCGACTACGCCCGTCGGGCCCTGCTCGACCGCATCGGGATGGAGCCGGTCGACTGGTGGGCCGATGTCGACGGCCACACCCTCGGTTACTGCTGCTTCGACACCACCAGCCGGGACTTCGCCCGGCTCGGGCTGCTGTACCTGCGGGACGGGCGCTGGGGCGACGAGCAGGTGGTCCCCGAGGAGTGGGTCGAGGCCTCGCTCGCACCGGGCCCGGCGTCCGACGGCGCCTACGGGTACCAGTGGTGGCTCGGGGACCCCGATGGCGTCCCCGAGGACCACTTCTCGGCGCAGGGCCACGACGGCCAGACCATCGACGTCATCCCGAGCCTCGACCTCGTCGTGGTGCGCAACGGCACCTACGTCAAGGACCCGGGCCCACCCGTGGCCGACCCCACGCTCTTCTCCCACTACCCGAGCGACGGCATCGTCGCGGGGGCGGGCACGACGCCGCCCGACGACTGGGACGAGGCCGCGTTCCTCGGCCCGATCGTCGCCGCGGTGGCCAACGGCTAGGACAGGCGGACCGGCGATCGCGACAAGGCAAGAACGGTCGGGTCGACGGGGCCGCGAACGGTGACACTGGCCCCGTGACCGAGCCCGGCCGCGACCGCCTCCGAGAGCTCCTCGACGCCGTCCTGGCCGAGGACCACACGACGCTCGACGCCATGGCGGCCGGCGCGGCCTCGTCGCCGTTCCACTTCAGCCGGCTCCTGAAGCGCGACGCCGGCGAACCACCGGTCGCCCTCCGCCGCCGGGTGATGCTGGAGCGGGCGGCGTGGCAGGTCGGCACCGGGACCTCGGTCACCGACGCGGCCTGGGCCGCCGGCTACGAGTCGGTCGAGGGCTTCCGTCGGGCCTTCGTCCGCGCCTACGGCCACCCGCCGGGAGCCACCGCCCGCGCCCGCGCCGCCGCCGACCACTGGCTGTCCGCCCCCAACGGCATCCACTTCCACCCGCCGACCTCGCTGTGGGTCCATCCCTCGGAGCACCCGTCCATGACCGCCGTCAGCGACCACCTCGTCCACCACGACGTCGACGACACCCGCGCCCTGATCGCCCTCGCCGCCACCCTCGACGAGGAGGTCTTCCGACGAAGCTTCCTCCTCGCCGGGCAGCCGGTGCAGTGCTGGGACGGGGTCGACGAGTCGATCGCCGCCATCCTCGACAACCTGGTGTGGACCAAGGAGGTCTGGGTGGCGGCCATCGACGGGCGGGACATCCCCGACCGGGGGGCGAGCGACCCGGCCACCCTGGCCGCCCGCCACGACGCCGCCGCGGCCGACTGGCTCGCCCTGGTCCGCGACATCGACCGGCGCGATGCCTGGGACGACTCGATCGTCGACGCCCTGTGCGACCCGCCCGAGCGCTTCGTCCTCGGCAGCATCGTCGCCCACGTCATCACCTACGACGCCCACCGTCGCCTGCTCCTCCGCCACGTGTTGCGGGCCTTCGGCATCGAGGTCGACGAGGGCGACCCCATCGAATGGCTCCGCACCCGCGAAGGAGGGACCTCGTGACCACCGCCCCCACCCGTACCCGTCCCCGCACGGCCTACGTCACCGCCACCAGCCTCGACGGCTACATCGCCGACCCCGAGGACTCGCTCGCCTGGCTGTTCGTCCAGGACATCGACCCCGACGGCCCCATGAGCCACGACCGCTACATGGAGGACGTGGGCTCGATGATCATGGGCGCCACCAGCTACCTGTGGCTGGTCGACCACCTGGCCCGCACCGGTGAGGCCTGGCCCTACGAGATCCCGGCCTGGGTGATGACCCACCGCGACCTGGAGCCGCTCGACGGCGCCGACATCCGGTTCGCGTCCGACGACGTGGTCGCCGTCCACGACGCCGCGATGGCCGCGGCCGACGGGCGCGAGGTCTGGGTGGTCGGAGGGGGCGACCTCGCCGGCCAACTGGCCGACGCCGGTCGGCTCGACGAGGTGATCGTGTCGATCGCCGGCGTGACCCTCGGCGAGGGCCGCCCCCTGTTCCCCCG
>CAYQGF010000310.1:0-4977 GCA_964416885.1 uncultured Iamiaceae bacterium | reverse complement strand
CGATGCACTCGTAGCAGCCGGCGATCGAGGCGATGGTGGCGGTCGGGGCGATCGCGATCAGCAGCGAGTTGCGCAGCCCGTGCTCGGCGACGGCCCGGCGGACGGCGTCCCACCGCTCGCCCTCGGCGGTGACGCCCCACAGGTCGGGCTGGAGCTTCCCGCCGGCGGCCCGGGTCTCGGCCCAGCGGGCGTGCGGGCCGTGCTCGCGGGCCAGGTCGGCCGACGCCTCCAGCGCCGCCAGGTACACCTCCTCCTGGATGGCCCGGCTCACCTCGGCCGCCTCGGGCGAGTCGAACGGGAGCCGCAGGGTGAACAGCACGTCCTGGAGGCCCATCACGCCGAGGCCGATCGGCCGCCAGCCCTCGTTCGACCGGCCCGCGGCCTCGGTCGGGTAGAAGTTGACGTCGATCACCCGGTCGAGGAACCGCACCGCGGTGTGCACGGTCTGGCGGAGCCGGCCGTAGTCGACGCCGGAGGAGGGGTCGACGAAGCGGGCCAGGTTGACCGAGCCGAGGTTGCAGACCGCGGTGTGGTCGTCATCGGTGACCTCGATGATCTCGGTGCACAGGTTCGACAGGTGGACGACGTTGCCGCCGGCCCCGACCTGGTTGGCGGTGCGGTTGGAGGCGTCCTTGAAGCACATCCAGCCGTTGCCGGTCTCGGCCAGGGTCCGCATCATCCGGCCGTAGAGGTCGCGGGCCTTGACCTGCTTGACCGCCTTCCCGGCGCTCTCGGCCTGCTGGTAGGCGGCCACGAAGGCGTCCCCGTGGAGGTCGACCAGCTCGGGGACCTCCTTGGGGTCGAACAGCGACCACATCCAGTCCCGCTCGACCCGCTCCATGAACAGGTCCGGTACCCAGTGGGCCAGGTTCAGGTTGTGGGTGCGGCGGGCGTCGTCGCCGGTGTTGTCCCGCAGCTCGAGGAACTCCTCGACGTCCGCGTGCCAGGTCTCCAGGTAGACGCACGCCGCGCCCTTGCGCCGGCCGCCCTGGTTCACCGCCGCCACCGAGGCGTCGAGGGTCTTGAGGAACGGGACGATGCCGTTCGACAACCCGTTGGTGCCCCGGATCAGCGAGCCCCGCGCCCGGACCCGGGAGAACGACAGGCCGATGCCGCCGGCGTGCTTCGAGAGCCGGGCCACGTCGTGGTAGCGGCCGTAGATGGCGTCGAGGGTGTCCTGGGGCGAGTCGAGCAGGTAGCACGACGACATCTGTGGGTGGGCGGTGCCGGAGTTGAACAGCGTCGGGCTCGACGGCAGGTACTCCAGCCGGGCCATGAGCCGGTACAGCTCCAGGGCCTCCTCCGGCGACTGGGCCAGCCCGCAGGCGACCCGGAGGAAGAAGTGCTGCGGGGTCTCGATCACCTTGCGGGTGGTCGGGTGGCGGAGGAGGTAACGGTCGTAGACGGTGCGGAGCCCGAAGAACTCGAAGCGCTGGTCGCCAGCCGGGTCGACGGCACCGTCGAGGACCTCCCCGCCCCCGGCCACCAGGTCCGCCGTCGCCTCGTTCACCAGGCCGAGCTGGCGGCCGACCGCGATCGAGGCGGTGAAGCTCCCGATGCCCTGGTCGCGCACCTCCTTGGTGATCACCCGGGCCAGGAGGCGGGCGGCGAGGCGGGAGTAGCTGGGCTCCTCGGTGATCAGCGAGGCCGCGATCCGGATCGACAGCTCGTCGAGCTCCAGGGTGGTGGCCCCGTCGCGCAGCCCGCTGATCGTCTTGGTCGCGACCCGGAGCGGGTCGACCAGCGGCAGGCCATCGGCGCAGCTCTCGACGGCGGCGACGATGGCGTTGACGTCGACCGGCTCCAGGCTGCCGTCGCGGGTCCGCACCCGCATCGTGGACCGCGAGGGGCCCGCCTCGGCCGGAGCCTCGGGGGGAGCGGCATCGGTACGGGTGTCGTCGATGAGCGTCATGCGGGCCTCAGGTCGGTCGGGCGCGTCGAAGCACGGCGGCTCGGGGCCGCACTCGCTCGGCCCCCTCGGGACCGTTCGACCGCGCCGTGGTCGGTCCGCCAACTACACCCGTGTAACTACACGAGTGCAAGGTCCGGTGTTGAGTGCTAAACGGGTGGCGACCCCCAAGATCTTGCGGTCCGACCCCCACGACGACCCCAACCCCTTGCGCCGGCGCCGGCAGTGCACACCTCGAAGGCCCGGCCGAGGAGAGCGCCCGGCGCGGCGTTTAGCACTCAAACCCTGGGCCCTGACGCCCGCCGATCTGCTTGGCCCCCTCCACAGGGCGTCGGTACCGTCGACCCCACACGTCCCCGTGCGGGGGAAGCCGGTCGAACTCCGGCGCTGACCCGCAACCGTGGGCCGCCTCCCGAGGCGGCGAGCCGGAGCACCCGGCGGGGACGCGGCTCGACCACCCACCGAGGACCGTGGGACCGGGCCCGGGACGCGCCTCGTGGGAGGTTGGCTCAGCGTGCCCCCGGGACACCGGTTCTCCGGGAGAGGCAGCACCCGCCCCGTGACCCCCACCCGACCGGCGCCCGATGCCCCGTCCCGACGCCTGGCCGCGCTCGTCGTCGCCCTGGCCGTCGTCCTCGCCGGTGCCGTCGGCGCCCTCGGGCCGCTCCGGACGGGCGGCGGGATCGGTTCTCCGGCTGCGGCCCAGTCCCCCGGCTCCTCCACGTCGGACCCCGAGCAGGCGGCGGCCGGGTGGCTGGCCCGCCAGCTCGACGCCGGACGGATCGGGGACGTCGGCCTCCTCACCGACACCGTCCTCGCCCTCTACGGCGCCGGCGTGGCCCGCGCCTCGGCCGACGCCGCCCTCGACCGCATCCCCGACAGCCAGGTCCAGGCCTGGGTGACCCCGAGCGGGGACTTCCAGGTCGGACCGGCCGGCAAGTCGTTGCTCACCCGGGCCGCGGCCGGGCGGAGCCAGGTCTGGGCCGGCATCGACCTCGAAGCCGGGCTCCGGGCCTCGATGCGGACGACCGGCCCCCGCGCCGGGGAGTTCCCGGCGAGCCGCGACGCCACCGTGGGCAGCGGGTTCAACCAGGCCCTGGCCATGCTCGGCCTGGCCCGCACCCCCGGCGGCGTGCCCCCGGAAGCGGTCGCCTGGCTGCTGACGCGGCAGTGCCCCGGCGGCGGGTTCCCCGACAGCTACGGCCTCATCGGCGCCTGCTCCCAGTCGACCGGGCACGTCGACGCCACCGCCATGGCGATCATGGCCCTCCACGCCGTGCCGAACACCCCGGTGGTCGCCGAGGCCCGGGCGCGCGCCGCGTCGTGGCTGGTGTCGATCCAGAACGCCGCCGGAGGATGGGGCGACAACGGCCGGCTCCCGCCCAACACCAACAGCACCGGGCTGGCCGGCAACGCCCTCCGGGCCGAGGGCCGGACGGCGGCGGTCGAGGAGGCCGTCCGCTTCGTCACCGCCCGCCAGCTGGGCTGCGGCCGGGGCGAGGCCGAGCGTGGGGCGATCGTCTGGGCCAGCACCACCGACTCGGCGATGATCGACCAGACCCGCCGGGCCACGGCCCAGGCCCTGCTGGCCCTCGGCGCCCCGCCCTACGGGTCGATCGTCGCCCCCGCCACCTCGGTGGCCGCCCCGACGCTGGACTGCCCGGTGGACACCCGGCCGGGAGACACCCAACCGGGCGACACCCAGCCCGGGGACACCCAACCGGGCGACACCCGACCCGGAGACACCCAACCGGGCGACACCCGACCCGGAGACACCCGACCCGGGGACACCCGACCGGGCGACACCCGACCACCGGGGAACGGGACCGGCCATGGAGACGACGGTGGCGGCGGCACCGGCGGGAGCGGGCGGACCGGCGGGGGGCAGGACGGTGCCGGGCAGGGTGGCACCGGCGCGGGCCCGGTCGGCGACCCCTCGGCACTGCTGCCCGACCTCCTGCGCCGCCGGGCCGACGGCCCGGCCACGGGGGCCGAGAGCCCCGACGAGACCGACCCCGAGCGGCCGGCGGACGAGCCGGCCGACGAGGACGAGGAGGTCGTGGCCCGCGACCGGCGCGCCGAGGAGGACACGGCCGGACCGCTCGACGCCGCCACGGCCGCGGCCCGGCCCCGGTCGGTGCGCGCCGTCGACGACACCAACCCGATCGGGCCCGCCGTCGTGGCCGGGGTGATGCTCGTCGGGCTGCTGGTGGTCGTCGGCGCCCGCACCAGCATCCGGTCCCGCGTCACCACCACGAAGGACGCCGCCGCCACCCCGCCGACGCCCGCGGCATCCACCCCGCCCGCCGGCCCCGACGACGGCAGCGGCACCCGTACCGAGGACCTCCCCGGCTATGTCTGACCTCCGCGCCCGCCGACCGGCGAGGCCGACCCGGCCCGCACGGCGCCCTTCCTGGCACCCCGCGCCCAGCCTGGTCGCCCTGATCGTCGCCCTGGTCGTCGGGGCTCCCGCGGCCGGAGCCCAGGAGGGGGGCATCGCCGTCGACGGCGAGCCGTGCACCGACGGCGTGGGCGTCACCGTGGTGGTCGACTTCCAGGAGCTGGGCGACGACACCGTGCTGGTCCGCTGTGCGCCCGAGGCTCCGGTCGACGGCTTCGCCGCCCTGGAGCAGGCCGGCATCCCCTACCGCACGACCGTCGCCTTCCCCGGCTTCCTGTGCCGGATCGCCGACCGGCCCGACGACGACCCCTGCGCCACCAGCTCTCCCGCCCGCGCCTACTGGTCCTACTGGCTGGCCCCGGCCGGTGGGGAGTGGTGCTTCAGCAACTACGGCGCCGGCAACCGGACGCCGCCGCCGGGAGCGGTGGAGGGCTGGTCGTTCGCCCTCGCCCGCCCCACCGACGACGTCCCCCCGCCCCGCGTCGCGCCTCCCCCACCGCCCGACGGCACCGAGGCCCACCCCCTGGGCGAGACCGACTGCACGACCGCCGCGGCCTCCGCCGGCGCCACCGACCCGGTCAGCACCACCGACCCGCCACCGGCGGTGGGCCAGGGCGACCCGGTCGACCTCGACGCCGCGGCCGACGACGGCGGCGGCTCACCGGTC
>CAYQGF010000309.1:1299-4987 GCA_964416885.1 uncultured Iamiaceae bacterium | reverse complement strand
CTGGCCGCCGCCGCCGACCACCGGGCCGCCGCCTCCCAGTGGTTCGCCATCGCCGGCGACGTCAGCGTCGACTGGGCCATCGAGCACCACGCCGAGATCGCGGTGGCCGCCCGCCTCCGGGCCGACGTCCGCAACCTGGGCGTAATGTCGTCCAGCGCCCCCGGAGAGCACGACCTGGCCGCCGACCTGGCCCACGCCCTCCTCGGCCGGATGGCCCGGGCCCGCACCTTCGGCGACCTGGGCGAGACGTTCCCCCTGGTGGTGGACGAGCCCTTCTCCACCCTCGACTCCAGCCTCAAGCCGGCCCTGCTCGAGCTGATGTCCCGGTCGGCCGGCAACCCGCAGGTCGTGTTGCTCACCGCCGACGAGGAGGTCGCCTCCTGGGCTCGGCTCGAAGCCCTGACCGGCGAGCTCAGCGTCCTCGAGCCCACCCCCGGCTCGAACGACGAGAACCGCTCGCCGACCCCCTCCCGGGCCATCGCCGGGTAGCCGTCCGTTCGGGGCGGTTGGCCGAGTCGCTACCGTCGCCCCGATGAAGGTACGGCTGGCGACCCTGGCGGACGCCGAGGGGATCCGGGCGATCTACAACCGGGAGGTGCTGGAGGGCACGGCCACCTTCGACCTGCGCCCCCGCTCGGCCGAGGAGCAGCGCCGCTGGCTCACCGAGCGCTCCGGTGCCCACGCCGTGCTGGTGGCCGTGGAGGGCGACGAGGTCGTGGGGTTCGGCTCGCTGTCCGCCTACCGGGACCGTCCCGCCTACTCGACCACGGTCGAGGACTCCGTCTACGTCGCCCCCGGCCACCAGGGCCAGGGGGTCGGCCGCGCCGTGTTGGAGGCCCTGGTGGAAGCGGCCGACACGCGGGGCTTCCACACCGTGGTCGGCCGGATCTCCAGTGGGAACGAGGCGTCGGTGGCCCTGCACCAGCGGTGCGGGTTCACCGTGGTCGGCGTCGAGCGCGAGGTCGGCCGGAAGTTCCGCCGCTGGCTCGACGTCACCATCGTCCAGCGGGTCCTGCCCTAGGAGGCCGAGCCGTCCCCCCTCCGGCGGCCCGGTTGGCCCGCACCTGGGCGGCGGCCGCGTCGTCCCAGGCGGCCCGGAGCCGAGCGATCTGGGCCAGGACGTCGGCGCCGGTGACGATCGCCTCCTGCGCCCGGCGGTGCGCGTCGTACCGGCGCCGGTGGCGTCCGGCCCAGTCGGCCAGCCGGGCCTGGCCCGCGGCCCGAGCGGAGAGGTCGTCGGCGACCCGACGGCGGAGGACCTCGAGCCGGTCCCCGATGGCGTCGGCCGCGCCGAAGTCGAACGTCACCGGTGCGGCCCCGGCGGCGACCGGCGGACGCGGCGCACACCCGTCGCGCCAGCCCATCAGCCGGCCGGAGCGGTCGTGGTCGGCGGCGGCTCCGAGGACGGGGTGAGCGGCGACGGCGGGAAGACCTCGGTGCGGATGAGGCGTTCGACGTCCTGCACGGTGGGCGGACGTCCGGCCTGCTGCTGGCCGTCGAAGTAGGCCTCGACGGCCGGGTGGTCGATGACGATGTCGGCGACGATGCCCGACCCGCCGGCGTAGGTGTCGTAGAGCCACCGCCGGACCTCGGTCTGCGCCGAGGGGCCGTCGAGCCGGTCGACCTGCTCCTGGACCAGCGAGCGGACCAGGCCCTGCCCACCGTCCGGGGTCAGGCCGAGGTGGCCGTGGCCGGCCCGGCTGGCGTGGTCGACGACGCGGGTCCCGAGCCCGGCCCCTCGGCGCCACGCCACCAGCGCGGCCAGCCCGGCCCCGTCCACCGCCTCGTCGCCGAGCGCCTGGGGGCCCTGGCGCTCGTACCAGAAGAGGGCGTCGTCGCCGGTGTTGACCGTGACAGTGAGGTCGCGCACCCGAGGCCCGACCAGGGCGCCGTAGTGGGCGGTGTCGGTGGTGGGTGCGGAGGCCGGGACGGCCGGCTGGATTAGCGTGCAGTCGACCGAGAACCGAGAGCTCGGGTCGTCCATGCCGCTGAGTGCCCGGGCGACGACGTGGGCGCCGAGGCTGTGGGCGGTGACGTTCACCTCGGCGGTTGGGCCGGCGGCGGCGATCCCGGTGAACAGCGGGCCCAGGGCGTCACCGGTCGCTCGGGCCGAGGCCTCGGCGGCGCGGAAGTTGCCCCACGAGCCGGGGGCGACGCCGACCCCCTCGCCCTCGGCCCAGTCGACGACGAGGACCGTCGCCCCCTCGACCCCCTGCTGGTCGTAGAGGTCGGCCGTGACCTCGCCGGCCCGGGCCGCGTGGCCGGTCGAGGCCGTCCAGCCGTGGACCACGACGTGGAGCGGGCCACCGCCGGCGATGCCCATCTCCTCCACCACGACCTGCCACTCCAGGGGCGAGACGTCCTCCGGGAGGGTGTCGACGTCGAGGCGGACGACCCGGGTGCGACCGTCACGGCCGTCCCGGAGGACGTCGACGCGCCGCGACCACTCCCCCCGGGCCACCGCGGCCCGGAGGCTCGGCGGCCCGACGGGAGCGAGGACGACCTCGGCCGCCGACACCACCGGACCGCAGCCGGGGGCGGGACAGAGCCGGTCGACGGCCCGGAACGCCCGGGCGACCCGCCCGACCCACAGGTCGAGGTAGGTGAGCTCGTCGACCGCCCCGTCGATCGCGGCGATGGCGTCCGGGTCGATGCGCCCACCGTGGTCCGTCGGCCGGGCGTTCCAGGCCGCGACCGCCCCGGGCAGCCCGGCGAGGGCATCGTTGACCGCCTGGTCCGGTGGGGTGAGGGCGGCGACGTAGGCGTCGAGGGCGGTGGGGTCGGCGCAGACGGCGCCTGGTCGTGTGGGCATGCCCGGGCTCCCGTGATGATCGGCGGACGACGACAGTGCTCGACGTACCCTTTCAATCCCTTCGGAAACCCTTCGTCCTCTGGCTCGGACCGGGGCCCGACGGCACGGCGCTGCTAGAACGGGGGTCGTACGCCGACGGGGAGCGACGGAGGAGCCGGGATGCGGGCCGCCATCATCTACAACAGCCTCACCGGCACGACCGCGAAGGCGGCCCACCGCATCGCCAGCGAGCTCAAGGCGCTGCGCATCGAGGCCACGCCGGTGCCGATCGACGAGGCCGACGAGGCGACCGTCGCCGACGTCGACCTGGTGATCGTCGGCACCTGGACCGACGGCATCATCGTCGTGGGCCAGAAGCCGGCCGGCCGCAAGAAGCTGCGCGGCCTGCCCTCGCTCACCGGCAAGAAGGCCGTCGTCTACTGCACCTATGCCGTCGACCCGGGCCACACGCTCGACAAGTTGGTGGCGGAGGTCGAGGCCAAGGGCGCCGACGTGATCGGCGGCTTCGCCCTGGCCCGCCACGACCTGGCCGGCGACGTGGCCGAGTTCGTCGACCGCCTCACCCCCGCTCTCGCCGACGCCTGACGGGGTGCCGCGCACTTGGTGTCTGACACCCAGTGCGCGTGTCTCGGAGGGGGGGCCAGAAGTGGCCCTGGCACGGGGGCGAGGGTCGGGGGACGCTGAGGCCATGAGGATCCTTCGGCGCCGACGCCGCTGGTCGCCCGTCGACCTGGCCGGCGCCACCGACCCCGGCCCCCGCCCGGACAACCAGGACCGCTGGGCCGTCGGGCCGGGCTGGGCGCTCGTCTGCGACGGGGTCGGCGGTCACCGGGGCGGGGCCACCGCGGCCGAGCTCGCCGTCGCCGCTGCCCAGCC
>CAYQGF010000309.1:0-1289 GCA_964416885.1 uncultured Iamiaceae bacterium | reverse complement strand
GGTTGAGGGGGACGATCGGCTCCATCTGGCCCATGACCTTCGCGAACTGCCCGCTACCACCCGTTTGCTTTTTGTGGGTGTAGTTGAAGGGCGTAGCGGCCGAGATCGTCTCGCGGAACGCCACCTGCGGCTTACCGGCGATCACCTCGCAGTTGTACTCGCGCCGCATGCGCTCCATGTCCGGCGGTGCGCCGTCGCCGCTGCCCGGCCCCTCCTGCCGGCCGATCCGACGGCCGCGGCCCGGGCCGCCAACGACGCCGTGCTCGCCGGACGCTCGACCGACCCCGAGGTGGCCGACATGGCCACCACCCTCACGACCGCCGTCCGCACCGGCGCCCGGCGCTGGACCGTCGTCCAGGTCGGCGACTCCCCGGCATGGGTCGTCGGGCCGACCGTGGCCCGGGCCGTCACGTGGGACCACAACGTCACCGGCGACCTGGTCCGGTCCGGGGCGCTCACCGTGGAGCAGGCGGTGGGCCACCGGGGCCGCCACATCGTCACCCGGGCCGTCGGCATCGCCGGCACGGTCGAGCCCGAGCTGTTCGAGGTCGACCTGGCCGAGGGCGCGGCCTTGGTCCTGGCGTCCGACGGTCTCTCCGACGTGGTGGCGCCGGCCGACGCCGTCCCCGTCGTGGCTGCGGCCCCGACCGCCGCCGACGCCGCCCACGGCCTGGTGGCCCTCGCCCTGGCCCGGAGCACCCGCGACAACGTCACCGTGGTGGTCGCCCGGTGAGCCCGGCGGCTCCGGGACCGGTGGGGACGTCACGGTGACGCTCCGGCTCGTCGTCGACCCCCGGCCCGGCGTCGCCACCTTCGAACGGGACCACGTCGTCCGCATCGGGCGGAGCCGTAGCGCCGACGTCCGGGTCGGCCACCAGCGCATCGGCGACCGCTGGACGGTGTCGTCCGAGCACGCCGAGGTCCGCTGGGACGGCACCCGCTGGGCGACCCGCAACGTCAGCACCCGCACCGGGCTGCTCCACGTCTACGAGCCGGGCTACGAGGAGGTGCCGCTCGGGCCCGGCCGGCCGTGGGTCCCGGTGCGCCACCGATGGGCGCTCGCCTTCGGGCCGCCCGACCACCGCACCGTCGTCGTCTGCACCACCGACGACCACCGAGGCCCGGGGTTGACGGCCCCGACGGTCGACGAGGACGTCCCCGACCCGACGATGAGCCTCGACGAGGTGATCGTCGTCCCCCTCACCGCCCTCGAACGCGACGTCCTGCTCGCCTACTACTCCGACTTCGCCCTGCTCCCCCGGCCGACGGTGCTGGCGCCCCGCAGCCAC
>CAYQGF010000308.1:0-5001 GCA_964416885.1 uncultured Iamiaceae bacterium | reverse complement strand
CCCTCGACCATGATCGTGTCGCGCAGGTGCTGGAGCGCCCGCTCGCACTCCTCGGCCTCGGTGGTGGCGTGGAAGGCGGAGCGGTAGAGGTACGGCCCCCAGACGTGGACGACGCCGGGCAGGCCGGGCTCGCTGGGCCAGCGCCGGGGCTCGCCCGTCAGCGTGATCGACCCGGCGGTGGCGCCGTGGTAGCTGCGGTAGGTGGCCAGCACCTTGTGGCGGCCGGTGTGGAGCCGGGCCATGCGGATCGCGTTCTCGTTGGCCTCGGCCCCGCCGTTGGTGAAGAACACCATGTCGAGGTCGCCGGGGGCCCTCTCGGCCAGCATCCGGGCCAGCTCGCTGCGGGTGGCGTTGGCGTGGCCCGGAGCCACCATGCACAGCACGTCGGCCTGGCGCTTGATGGCCTCGACCACCCGGGGGTGCTGGTGGCCGATGTTCATGTTGACCATCTGGGAGGAGAAGTCGAGGTAGCGGGTGCCGTCCTCGTTCCAGATCCACGACCCCTCGGCCCCGGCGACCACCATCGGGTCGAGGGCCTTCTGGGCCGACCACGAGTGGAAGACGTGGGCCCGGTCGTCGCGGTAGGCAGCGCTGCGCTCGGTCATGGTGCCTTCCTACCGCTCTACCGGTTCTCGGGGAAGCCGAGGTCGATGCTGGACGTGGCCGGGTCGGGCCAGCGGGAGGTCACGACCTTGGACCGGGTGTAGAAGCTGACGCCTTCGGGGCCGTACATGTGGGTGTCGCCGAACAGCGAGGCCTTCCAGCCGCCGAAGCTGTAGTAGCTGACCGGCACCGGGATGGGGACGTTGACCCCGACCATGCCCACCTCGACCTCGTTCTGGAACCGGCGGGCGGCGCCGCCGTCGCGGGTGAAGATGGCGGTGCCGTTGCCGTAGGGGTTGGCGTTGATCAGGGCCAGGCCCTCGTCGAAGGTCTGCACCCGGGTGACGCCGACGACCGGCCCGAAGATCTCGTCGTCGTAGGCCCGCATCCCCGGCGTCACGTGGTCGAGCAGGCTGGGGCCGAGGAAGAAGCCGTCGGCCGGCGGGTCGACGGTGCCGTCGACCACGACGGTCGCGCCCTCGGCCGGGGCCCCGGTGACGTAGCCGGCCACCCGGTCCCGGGCCTCGGCGGTGACCAGCGGGCCCATCTCGACGTCCGGCTCACTGCCGGGGCCCACCTTGATGGCAGGGATGCGCTCGGCGATCTTGGCCACCAGGGCGTCGGCGATCGACTCGACGGCGAGCACCACCGAGATCGCCATGCACCGCTCCCCCGCCGAGCCGTAGCCGGCGCTGATGGCGGCGTCAGCGGCCATGTCGAGGTCGGCGTCGGGCAGCACGAGCATGTGGTTCTTGGCCCCGCCGAGGGCCTGGACCCGCTTGCCGTGGCGGGTGCCGGTCTCGTAGATCGAGCGGGCGATCGGCGTCGACCCCACGAACGACACGGCGGCCACGTCGGGGTGTTCGAGCAGCCGGTCGACCGCCTCCTTGTCGCCGTTGACGACGTTGAAGCAGCCCGCCGGCAGCCCAGCCTGGGCCATCAGCTCGGCGAGGAACATCGGCGCCGACGGGTCCTTCTCCGACGGCTTCAGGATGAAGGTGTTCCCACAGGCCAGGGCGTTGGCGAACATCCACATGGGGACCATGGCCGGGAAGTTGAAGGGGGTGATGCCCGCCACCACGCCGAGCGGCTGGCGGATCTGGTACACGTCGACGCCGGTGGCGACCTGCTCGCTGTAGCCCCCCTTGAGCAGGGCCGGGATGCCACAGGCGAACTCGACGTTCTCCAGGCCCCGGGCCACCTCGCCGAGGGCGTCGGAGAGGACCTTGCCGTGCTCGGCCGACACCCGGGCCGCGACCTCCTTGCGGTTGGCGTCGATCAGGTCGCGCAGGCGGAACATGACCTCGGCCCGCCGGGAGAGCCCGGTGTCCCTCCACCCGGCCGCGGCCTCCTTGGCGGCCGCCACGGCGGCGTCGACCTCCGGCGAGGAGGCCAGGGCGACCTCGGCGGCCACCACGCCGCGGGCGGGGTCGTAGACCGGGGCGGTGCGGCCCGAGGTGCCGGCGACGGCGGCGCCGCCGATCCAGTGGTCGATGCGGGGCGTGCTCACGCCCCGAAGGTAGCGGGGCCGACCTACCAGCGGGAGCGGGACTCCTCGGCGAAGCCCGGGATGCCGTCGAGGCGGTGCACGGTGCCGTCGTCGGTCACGACCCGGCCCGACCAGGTGCCGAACACCTGGTGGACCTCGGTCGACAGGACGACGGCCTTGGTGGCGGAGTGCTTGTCGTAGGTGGGGTGCAGGGTGAGGTCGAGGTGGCCGTCGGGGTCGACGACCCGCCACCGGGCGAGGGGCTCGTCCCAGTCGTAGTCCCACGCCAGCTCGGCCCCGATCTTGGTGAGCCGGCCGTCGACGATCAGCCCGTTCTCGGTGAAGCCGGTGCCGGCGGTCCACTTGCCCCCGATCTGGATGCCGACGACCGCGCCGGTGTCGGCCACCCCAGCGCCACCGCCCCAGTTCCAGCGGGTGGCGTAGGGCCAGCGGCCCCGGCCCACGTCGAGCACGCCGTACCCGCCGTCGAGGGAGAAGGTGTCGTCGCCGACGGTGACGCTCCCCGCCGCCGGGCGGGCCTGGTGCTTGGACGTGTACTGGAAGCGGGTGTCGCTCCACGGGATCACGACGTTCAGCGACTCGTGGCCGGGCGGCAGGGCGACGTCGACATCGGCCGAGCCGGGGCGGCCGTCGGGCTCGGTCCACCGCGCCGCCAGGTGGGTCGTGCCATCGGGACCGTCGACCAGGTCGAGGTCGAGCTTCGGGCTCCGGAACCGGAGGGGCTCGGTGCCGGGCCGGTCGGGCAGGGCCAGGCCCCGGGCCAGCGGGGCGGGGACGTCACACCCTCCGGCGGTGCCGGTCGTCAGGTCGCACCACCACACGCCGGTGACCCCGAGGTAGTCGACGTCGCCGTACACGACGGAGAAGACGTAGGTGTCGGTGAGGACCGCCCAGTAGTCCCACCGCTTGGTCCGGCCCCACCGGCCGGCCAGGTTGCCGGTGTGGAGCGGCGTGCGGCTCCAGCCCCGAGCGGCCGGGTTCAGCCTCCGGCCGTCGGGCGTGCACAGGTCGACCGGGAGGGTGACCTCGGGCTCGGTGGTCGGGCGCGGGGGCGAGGGGGGCACGCGGACGAGTCAACCACGGGTGAGCCGTCACACTCGCCCCCGCGGCCCGCGTGAGGCATCCTGCTGCCGGGCGCCGGACGGTGGCCCACCTCCCACGAACGGAGCCCCGATGCCCTCCCGTCTCTCCTCATCCCTCCTCGCCGGGGCCGCCGCCCTGGCCCTGCTGTTCTCCGCCTGCGGCGGGGGCGACGACGGTCGGCCCTCGGCCGACGACATCAAGGACGCGATCGTCGCCAACGACGACAGCGGCACCGACGAGGAGACGGCGTCCTGCATCGCCGACGCGCTCCACGACTCGGACATCTCCGACTCGGGCCTGCGCAAGCTCATCGACTCCCCCGACGTCGAGGACATCAACGACATCGACCTGAGCGACGACGACCAGCAGGCGGCCCAGAGCGCGCTCACCGACGCCCTGGGCGACTGCATCGGCGACATCCCCGACCTGGGCGACGCCACCTCCACGACCGAGGCCGAGGGCTGACCCCAGCCACCGGGCGAGCGGCGCGCATCGGGGCCTGACCCCGGTGCGCGCCGCCACCGACGAAGCGGGTCAGGTCAGGTCGTGAGCTCGAGCCAGCGGTCCTCGACCTCCGCCAGCTCGGCCTCGACCGCGGTCAGCTCCCGGCCCAGCTCGGCCATGCGCTCGTGGTCGTCCCCCGCGGCCAGGAGCTCGGCGTTGAGGCCGTCCCGTCTGCGCTCCAGGCGCTTGATCGCGGACTCGGCCTCCTTGACGGCCTTGCGCTGCTTGGACGACGAGAAGGCGGGGGCCGCCGGTGCCGGCGCCGACTTCGGGCCCGGGGCCGGCTTCGGGCCTGTCGGCTTCAGGCCTGGGGCCGGCTTCGCCTGACCGGCCGGGGCACGGGCCCCGGACCGACGGGCCTCCTCCCACGCCGCGTAGCCCCCGGGGAGGCGGCGACCGTCGGTGTGCTCGTCGATGACGAGGACGTCGTCGACGGTGCGCTCCAGCAGCGCCCGGTCGTGGCTGACGACGACGAGGGCGCCGGGCCAGTCGTCGAGGAAGTCCTCCAGGACCCGGAGGGTGTCGAGGTCGAGGTCGTTGGTCGGCTCGTCGAGCAGCAGCACGTTGGGCTTGCGCCGCAGCGTCAACAGGAGCTGGAGCCGACGGCGCTCGCCGCCCGAGAGGAGGCCGATCGGCGCCCGCTGGGCGTCGGCGTCGAACCAGAACGCCTCCAGCAGCCGGGCATCGGTCCAGTCCGGGTCGCGGTGGGCACCGGCGACGGCGGCCGCCACCCGGGTGGCGGGGTCGAGGTCGATGCCCCGCTGGTCGTACACCGCGACCTCGGCCGTGGTCCCGGTGACGACCCGGCCCTCGGCGGGCGTCAGCCGCCCGGCCAGCACGTCGACCAACGTCGACTTGCCGGCGCCGTTGGGGCCGACCAGGCCGAGCCGCTCCCGGGGGTCGAGCATCAGGTCGACGCCCCGGAACAGCCACGGCTCCTCGGGCCCCGTCCCCCAGCGATGCCCGACGCCGTGGAGCTCGACCACGGTGTCACCCAGGCGGGGCGTTCCGTGGTGCAACGGGAGGTCGTCGCTGGCCCGGGCCGGGGCCTCGGCCCGAGCGTTCACCAGGGCGGTGGCCGCCTCGACCCGGTAGCGGGCCTTGCTGGTGCGGGCCGGAGCGCCCCGGCGGAGCCAGGCCAGCTCGCGTCGGGCCAGGTTGCGGCGCTTGGTCTCGGCCGTGGCCGCCCGCTCGGCCCGCTCGGCCCGGGCCTCCAGGTAGGAGGCGTAGCCGCCCTCGTGGACGTGGCCCCGGCCCCGGTCGAGCTCGAGGATGCGGGTGGTGACCCGGTCGAGGACGTG
>CAYQGF010000307.1:0-5031 GCA_964416885.1 uncultured Iamiaceae bacterium | reverse complement strand
TGGGTGCGCACGAAGGCGTCGTGCACCAGCTCCTCGGCCACGGCCCGGTCCCGCACCAGCAGGTGGGCCAGCCGCACCAGGCCGGCGTGCTCCCGTCGGTACAGGTCCTCCAGGGTCGTCCAGGTCCTGTCGGGCTGTGTGCTCACGGTCGGGCCCACCCTCGTCTCCACACCCCCTCCGACGCGCCGGGGCCCCGCGATGTTGCACCGTCCACCGCCACGCCGACCGACGGGCATGGGAGGACCGGGCCCCGGTCGGTAGCGTTCCCGCCGTGGAGATCATCCGGGCCGACGGACCGTGCCCCACCCCGGGTGTCGGGGCGGCCGTGACGATCGGGGCCTACGACGGGGTCCACCTGGGCCACCGGGCGGTCATCGCCGAGGTGCGCCGTCGGGCCGAGGCCCGGGGCCTGCGCAGTGCGGTGATCACCTTCGACCGCCACCCGGCGATGGTGGTGCGGCCCGAGTCGGCGCCCCGTCTGCTCACCGACCTCGACCAGAAGCTCGAGCTGCTGGAGTCCACCGGGGTCGACGTCGTGCTCGTCGTCCGCTTCGACGAGGCCCGGGCGGCCGAGAGCGCCGAGGACTTCGTGCGGGACGTCATCGTGGGCTGCCTCGCGGCCGAGGACGTCGTGGTCGGCGAGGACTTCCACTTCGGCCACCGGCGGGCCGGCACCGTCGGGCTGCTGCGCCGGATGGGGGAGGAGCTGGGCTTCGCGGTCGAGGGGCTGGGGCTGCGCTCGGCCCGCGACGTCGACGTCGACGTCGCCACCGCCGACGCTGCCGGCGATGCCGCGGGCTCCGACGCTCCCGACGAGAAGGTCAGCTCCACCGCCATCCGGGCCGCGCTGGTCGAGGGCGACCTGCCCCGGGCCACGGCCTTCCTGGGGCGGCCCCACGAGGTGCGGGGGCTGGTCACGCCGGGCGACAAGCGGGGCCGCGAGCTCGGCTTCCCCACGGCCAACGTCGCCGTCCCGGGGGAGATCCTCCTCCCGCAGGACGGCATCTACGCCGGCTGGCTCGTGCGGGAGGACGGCGCGGTCCTGCCGACCGCCATCAACCTGGGCCGCCGGCCCACGTTCTACGAGCAGGCCCACGCCTCGCTGCTGGAGGCCCACGTCCTCGACTTCGACGGCGACCTCTACGACGAGCACGTCGCCGTCCGCTTCATCGCCCGGCTCCACGGCGAGGTCAAGTACCCGAGCATCGAGGCCCTGGTCGAGGGGATCACCCGCGACGTGGCCGTCACCCGCGACATCCTCGCCCTCTGATCCGTTCTGACCGACGAGGAGCGCATTTTCCGCCCCCTCCCCGGTCGGAACGGCCTCGACCCTGCGGCGCGGCGCTTCTGACCGACGAGGAGCGCATTTTCCGCCCCCTCCTCGGTCAGAACGGTCTGGGCCCTGCGGGGCTCCCCCCTCCTGAGCAGGGACGATCCGTCGGTGCACGGGCCCGGGCCTGGCATGCTGGGGCCCATGACCGCCAAGCGGCGTCGACGCCGGGGGGACACGGGCCTCGACCAGGCCCACATCACGAGCGTCACCACCGAGGCCGACCAGGCGCCGGTCATCGGCCCGGCCGAGCGTCCCGAGCAGATCCGGAGCCGTCGGCTGCCCCGGCTGGCCCGGCACTCGATCACGCTGTCGGACGGCCACGAGGTCGGCGTGGCGGTGTGCGGTCGGGGCGTCCCGCTGGTGCTGGTCCACGGGTTCACCGCCGAGGGGATGCTGTACGCCCAGACCCTGTCCCGCCTGGTGCAGAGCGGGTTCCGGGTCATCGCCATCGACACCGCGGGCCACGGCGGCACCCTCGGCCTTCCCACCGGCGGCGCCAACATGGAGCAGTACACCCGGCTCCTGGGGCGGGTCCTCGACGAGCTGGGGATCCGTCGGGCGATGCTCGCCGGGCACTCGATGGGTGGCCGGCTGGTCACGGAGCTGGCCGCCCAGGAGCCCGACCGGGCCATCGCCGTCGTCCTGCTCGACGCCATCGTCGGCGATACGTGGGACCGCATGGTCAACCTGTTCCGGGTCGCCCCGCCCCTGTTGGTCGGGGTGGGGGCGGCTCTGGCGGTCGACACCGTGACCACCATCCCCCTGCTGCGGGACCCGCGCCAGGCCCGCAAGCTGGGCCGGCTGGTGGCGCCGACGATCGTCGGCCACGTCCGCCGGCCGTGGCGGATGGCCGGCCCGGCGGTGTCGATGCTGCGGTCCCGGGGGTCGGGCTGGATGCTCGACCGCATCGCCGCCGAGGGCATCCCGCTGGTCGCGATCCACGGCGAGCGCGACGTGGCGGTACCGATGGCCACCGCCCGCGACGCCGCCCGGCGGGGCAACGGCACGCTCGTCACGGTCAAGAAGGCCGGCCACTCCTGGTTGCTGCGCGACCCCCGCACCTTGCCCGCGATCCTCGACAACCTGCGGGCCAGCGAGGTCGGCGACGCCATCGCCACCCGCATCGCCCACGACCTGGGGCTGTCGAGCCCCGGCTTCCTCGACCAGATCGGCCTCGACGACCTCGACGCCACCTACCTGGAGCCCGACGCCCGGCTGCTGGAGCTGTCCCCGCCGTTCGAGCGGCCCGACACCATGCCCCGCCAGGACCGGCCCCGGTACCGCTGGGTGGTCGACGACCGGGCGCCGCTCGCCATCGAGCACGACGACCTCCCCGCCAACGTCACCCGCCTCCGGGCCTGACACCGCCGAACTTTGAGCGCAAAAGACCGCTGAGCGGAACAGACCACTCAAAGTTCGCGGTGAAAGAAGTGCGCGGTGATGGCGGGTCGGCCGGGATGCGGGGAGCCGGGCGGCCACGCTGCTACAGTGACCGACGGTTCAGGCGCGCTGCCGCGCCCCGAGCCATCGGCCCCCAGGTCCGTACCGGCTGACGCCTCCCGGCGTGAGTACACGGCCATGGGAGCTGGGTCCGACACCCGCACGGGTCCGCGTCCCGCAGGCCCGTCCCCGACCAGAGAGACACCGCATGTCCGAGATCACCGACCGCGCCAAGCCCGGCGTCATCGCGGAGCACCGCCTCCACGACACCGACACCGGCTCCCCCGAGGTGCAGATCGCCCTGCTCACGCAGCGCATCGAGCACCTGACGGAGCACCTGAAGGTCCACAAGAAGGACTTCCACAGCCGGCGTGGCCTCCTGATGTTGGTCGGTCGCCGCCGCCGCCTGCTCGACTACGTCGCCAAGAACGACGTCGAGCGGTACCGGGCGATCATCGCCAAGCTCGGCCTGCGCCGATAACGCACCTTGAGCGGCCCTCCGGGGCCGCTCGGCTGCTTTTCGGAGCAGCCACCCATTGACAACCCACACCGCACCGGATCTCGGATCAGTTGCCGGTCGCCTTCGTCCCGGAACCCTCACCCTGGAGGGTCGGCCCGGGGGGATGCCGACTGGGAGCTGGCCGGGCTGGTGCACCACACGAGGCGCAGAGCTGCGCCCCGAGAGGAGAACCCCCATGGCTGACGCCATCACCGTGTCGGCGCCGATCTCCGGCACCGACAAGACCCTGACCTTCGAGACCGGGGTCCTGGCCCCGCAGTCGCAGGGCGCGGTCGTCGCCGGCATCGGCGACACCCGCGCCCTGGTCACCGCCAACGGCGACGACAAGACCCGCGAGGGCATCGACTTCTTCCCCCTGACGGTCGACGTCGAGGAGAAGATGTACGCGATCGGGAAGATCCCCGGTTCGTTCTTCCGCCGGGAGGGCCGCCCCACCGACGAGGCCGTCCTCACCTGCCGTCTGATCGACCGCCCGCTGCGGCCGTCCTTCGCCGACGGCTACCGCAACGAGACCCAGGTCGTCGCCACCATCATCGGGGCCGACCAGGTCAACCCGCACGACGTGGTCGCCATCAACGGCGCCTCGGCCGCCCTGATGCTGTCGGGCCTGCCGTTCGACGGCCCGCTCGGCGCCGTGCGCCTGGCCTACTCCACCGAGGGCGAGTGGGTGCCGCACCCCACCTTCGAGGAGCTCGACGACGCCACCTTCCAGCTCGTCGTGGCCGGCCGCTCGGTCGGTGACGACGACGTCGCCATCATGATGGTCGAGGGCAACGGCACCGAGAAGGCGTGGAGCCTCTACGAGGCCGGCGCCCCCAAGGTCACCGAGGCGGTCATCGCCGAGGGCCTGGAGAAGTGCAAGACCTGGATCGGCGAGTCGATCGCCCTCCAGCGCGAGCTGGTCGCCCAGGCCGGCGTCCGCCCGGCCCTGACGTGGGAGTCGCAGCTCGACTACGACGACGAGGTCGCCGACGCCGTGGCCGCCGCCGGCCGCGACGAGCTGGCCCAGGCCAACACCATCGCCGACAAGACCGAGCGCAACGCCGCCAACGATGCCGCCAAGGCCCGCATCGTCGCCGAGCTGTGCGGTGAGGGCGGCGCCTTCGCCGGCCGCGAGCGCGAGGTCAAGAACGCCGTTCGCAGCCTCACCAAGACGGTGATCCGCCAGCGCCTGGTGAACGAGGGCGTCCGCATCGACGGCCGTGGCCCCCGCGACCTGCGCCCCGTGTCGGCCGAGGTCGGCGTGATCCCCACCGCCCACGGCACCGGCCTGTTCCAGCGCGGCGAGACCCAGGTCCTCAACGTGCTCACCCTCGGCATGCCCCGCATGGACCAGCTGCTCGACACGCTGTCGCTGCAGACCAAGAAGCGGTACATGCACCACTACAACATGCCGCCCTACTCCAACGGCGAGACCGGCCGCATCGGTGGCACCAAGCGCCGCGAGGTCGGCCACGGCATGCTCGCCGAGCGGGCGCTGCTGCCGGTCGTCCCCAGCCTGGAGGAGTGGCCCTACGCCCTCCGCCTGGTGTCGGAGGTCCTCAGCTCCAACGGCTCGACCTCGATGGGCTCGGTGTGCTCGTCGTCGCTGTCGCTGATGGACGGCGGCGTGCCGATCAAGGCGCCGGTCGCCGGCATCGCCATGGGCCTGGTCAAGGAGGGCGACACCTACATCACCCTCACCGACATCCTCGGGGCCGAGGACGCCTTCGGCGACATGGACTTCAAGATCGCCGGC
>CAYQGF010000306.1:0-5050 GCA_964416885.1 uncultured Iamiaceae bacterium | reverse complement strand
GGGCTGCCCGAGGCCCAGCTCAACCTGGCCCAGGCCGTCGTCCACCTGGCCACGGCCCCCAAGTCGAACCGGGTCACCATGGGCATCGGCGCCGCCCGCCAGGCGGTGCGGGAGGGGCCGACGGGCCGGGTGCCGACCCACCTGCGCGATGCCCACTACCAGGGGGCCAAGGGGCTCGGGCACGGCAAGGGCTACGACTACCCTCACGACGACCCCCACGGGTGGGTGCCCCAGCAGTACCTGCCCGACGAGGTCGCCGACCGCACGTTCTACGACCCGTCGCCCCACGGCCACGAGAGGGAGATCCGCCAGCGCATGGACCGCCTCCGCGAGCAGGACGTCGAGGACGGGTCGTGACCGCCGCAGACCTGGCGTCGGTGCTGGCCGCCGTCACCTGCCTGGCGGTCGTGGCCGTGCTGGCGGTGACGGTCGCCCGCTTGGCCCGCACCGTGGCCGAGGTCGCCGCCGTGGTGGAGGAGGTCCGCTCCGAGGCGCTGCCGGCCCTGCGGGAGGCCACCGACGTCGTCCGCCGGGCGGGGGAGGAGACCGAACGGGTCAGCCAGATCCTCGATGCCGCCGAGGCGGTGTCGACCCGGGTCGACGGGGCGTCGAAGGCCGCCTACGTCGCCCTGTCCCGACCGGTGATCAAGACCGCGGCGGCCGCCACCGGCGCCCAGCGGGCGGCCCGCAAGCTGCGCGGTCGCGAGTGAGGGAGGTGTAGCCCGATGCCGAAGCGGACGTTCTACTTCGTGGCCGGTACCGCAGCGGGCCTGGGCTCGTCGCTGTGGGTGCAGCGCCGGGTCCGGATGGCCGTCGAGCGCTACGTGCCCGAGAAGGTGCAGGAGCGGGTGGCCGAGCAGGCCAAGAAGGTCGGGCCCGCGGTCCGCGACGCCGTCACCGAGGGTCGCGACGCCATGCGGGCCCGCGAGGACGAGATGCGCGCCCAGGTGGCCGAGCGCGTCGCCCGCCCCCCGGCCCACCAACGGCGCCGCGCCGGCTGACGCGGCCACGGCCGACGTCCTCCTGTGGGCCGAGGCTCAGCAGGTGGCCCTGACCGCTCAGGTGAGCTCGGGCGGGGTGACGAAGGTCAGCTCGGCCGGTGCGCGGGCCGTGATGCCGAAGCGGGTCAGCTGGGCCACCACGGACTCGGGCACGGGCCCGCTGGTCCAGCTCCACGGGCCGCCATAGGTCGGCTCGCGCTCGCCCGCCCGGTCGAACAGGGCGATGGCCCGGCCCCGTCCGGTGGGGTCGTGTTGCGCGCCGACGAACAGGGCCCACCAGCCGTCGCGGCGGAAGGCTCGGGCCCACGCCCTCGTCACCACGCGATCAGCCGTCGCCCACAGGGCGACGGTCACGCCCTGGCCCGCGGCCGCTCGGGCCGTGAGCTTGGCCGCGCGGGGTGCATCGGCCGGCGCCGACACCGTTGCGACCCGGCGGGCATCGAGCTCGGCCCGGGGCAGGTTGGTGAGGAAGGCTTGGAGGCCTTCGAGGACGGCGGCGACAGGGGTGGTCGTCAGGGAGCAGGTGCCGTCGGGTGGCGGTAGGTCGAAACGCATCCCCGTGCCCGGGCCTGCATCGGCGTCGGTGGACCCGAACCACCAAGGCGTCGCCCTCGTGCTGCCATCGGGGGCGATCGGGCGCCACAAGCGATAGAGCGAGCGTCCGCCGAGGCGTTCCGCCGGAAACTGCTCGAGCGCACCGGCGCGGGCCGGCGGCGGGGCCAGTGGCATCAGGCGACCAAAGCTGCCGCGAAGGCCATGGCCGCATCGAGGACGGGGCCGACGTCACCCTGGCGAAGGGCGTCGATCGGCGACCTCTGGCCGAGGTCGCGCTGAGGGCTGGTGAGCCACGACGCGATGGTCCACGTCGACGTGGTCACCGGGACCAGCGCCTCCACGACGTCACCGACGCCAGGGACCTGGCGTCGACCATCGAACTGGAACGCCGGGTAGCCGACCTGGCCACGGGGCGTGGTGAGGCGCAGCAGGCGCGGGTTCTTGGAGACGGCCTGCGGGCTGACCCCGAGCAGGGCGGCGACATCGGTCTGGCGGTAGGCCACACCGAGCTGGTCGGCCCACGCCTGGGCGTCGAGGTCGGCCTCGATGAGCCGGTCGATCAGGTCCCGAGTCTCGGCGGAGACCCGCGCGTACCGCTCGGCAAGATCGATCATGGCTCAACCCTATCAACCGCGCATCGTGACTCTCGGTCCTTCAGGTTGTTGCTCTCTCGGGATTCGCCAGCCGGCCGGGCCCAGATGTGGCCGCAGGCCGGCGGTCTTCCTCGACCGGTTCCGAGCGGGGGAGGCCCGTTACGGTGACGCCGTCGTGCTGATCCGAGGAACCGACTTCCGCTCGACCGGCGGGCCTTGAGCCCGGCGGGACGGCTCTCGACCCGCGCCGAGCAGCGACGGGGCATCATCGTCATGGTCCTCATGGTGTTGGCGACCGTCGCCATCGGCGTCTACGCGCTGACGAGAGGGACCGGCGGCGAGGGCGGGCCGGAGGAGGCCGGGGCCGATGACCGGTCCACCTCCACGACCACGACGGCGACCACGGCGAGCACGCCCGCGAGCAGCGGGGGGCCCGACGCGACCACGACCGATCCGGGCCCCGCGAGCCCGCCGGCCGGCTGCGACCCGGCCGCGGCGGTGGGGGAGTGGCCGCTGCGGCGGCGGCTGGCCAGCCTGGTCGTGGTCGGCATCGACCCGTCGGGGCCGGCCGAGGCGACCGAGGTCGTGACCGCCCACCACGTCGGTGGGCTCTTCGTCGGGGGGACCGCCACGGACCTCCTGACCAACGGTGCCCTCCAGGAGCTGCGGGCCGGCGAGCCGACCGGGCTGCTGGTGTCGGTCGACGAGGAGGGCGGCCGGGTCCAGCGGGTCGAGGGCCTCGACGGCGACGTGCCCTCGGCCCGCGAGATGGCGGCGACCATGACCGTGGAGGAGGTCCGGGCCCTGGCCGAGCGTCGGGGCCGGGTGATGGCCGCCCACGGGGTCACCGTCGACCTGGCGCCGGTGGTCGACGTGTCGGACCAGCCCGACCGCACGGTGATCGGCGACCGGTCCTGGTCCGACGACCCCGCCGTGGTCACCACCTACGCCCGGGCCTACGCCGAGGGACTGCTGGCCGCCGGGGTCGCACCCGTGCTCAAGCACTTCCCGGGCCACGGCCAGGCCTCCGGCGACACCCACGAGGGGGCCGCCACCACGCCGTCGCTCGACGAGCTCCGTCGCCGTGACCTGCGGCCCTACGCCGACCTGCTCCCCGAGCTGGGCCCCCGGGCCGGGGTGATGCTCGGCCACCTCGACGTCCCCGGCCTCACCGAGCCCGACACCCCGACATCGCTCAGCCCGGCCACGGTCGACCTGCTCCGAGGCGAGTACGGCTTCGAGGGCGTCGTGCTCACCGACGACCTGGCCGCCATGGCCTCGATCACCGACCGGCTCACGCCCGCCGACGCCGCGGTGGCCGCCCTGGCCGCCGGGGTCGACCTCGTCCTGCTCTCGGGGGCCGACGTCGGGGCGCTGCTCGACCGGATGGAGGCCGCGGTCGCGTCGGGGCAGCTCGACGAGGGCGCCGTCGATGCCTCGGTCGCCCGGGTCCTGGCCTGGAAGGCCGTCGACCCCTGCGCCGTCACCATCTGACCGTCGCACCGGCCCCGCGACCGACGCGTCGCGTACGCGACGTGCCAGGCACTTCGCGTACGGACACTTCGCGTCCGTCGGGCACCAACTGATCACGGGGGCAGGAGGGGGCCTCGGTAGGCTGGTCCGACCATGGACGCTGACGAGTTGCGCCGGACCTGGAACCGGTTCTGGGCCGACAAGGGCCACACGATCGTGCCCTCGGCCGGGCTGATCCCGCACCACCCGTCGGCCCCGATGTTCACCAACTCGGGGATGATGCCGTTCGTCCCGTACTTCCTGGGCGAGGAGCCGGTCCCGTTCGACCCGCCCCGGGCCGCGTCGATCCAGAAGTGCGTCCGGGCCGGGGGCAAGCACAACGACCTCGACGCCATCGGCCGCTCGCCCCGGCACCTGTCGTTCTTCGAGATGCTCGGCAACTTCGCCATCGGCGACTACTTCAAGGCCGATGCCATCCCGTGGGCGTGGGAGCTGGTCACCGAGGTCCTCGGCATCGACGGCGACCGGGTCTGGGTCACCGTCCACGTCAGCGACGACGAGGCCCACGAGATCTGGGCCGACGGCGTGGGCTTCCCGGTCGAGCGGATCCAGCGCCTCGACCAGGACAACTTCTGGGAGATGGGCGAGACCGGCCCGTGCGGCCCCAGCTCGGAGCTGTTCTTCGACTTCGGCCCCCAGCACGGCCCCGACGGCGGCCCGGCCAACCCCGAGGCCGAGATCCGCTACGTCGAGTTCTGGAACCTGGTCTTCCAGCAGAGCTACCGGAACGCCGACCGCAGCCTCACCGACCTGCCGTCGAAGAACATCGACACCGGCGCCGGCCTGGAGCGCATGCTCGGCGTCCTCCAGGACGACCACTCGCTCTACTCGGCCGACTCCGTCAGCCGCATGGTCGACGCGGCCCAGAGCCTCACCGGCACCCGCCTGGGCGCCGGGGCCGAGAGCGACGTCGCCCTCCGGTTGCTGGCCGACCACGCCCGCACCATGACCTTCCTCATCGCCGACGGGGTCATCCCGTCCAACGAGGAGCGCGGCTACGTGCTGCGCCGCATCATCCGCCGGGCGGTCCGCTTCGCCTACCTGCTCGGGGTCGAGAAGCCCATCGTCGCCCCGATGGCCGAGAAGGTCGCCGAGGTCATGGGCGACGCCTACCCCGAGGTCCGCAGCAACCTCGACCTCATCTGGGGCGTGCTCGACCGGGAGGAGGCGCAGTTCCGCCGCACCCTCCGCATCGGGCTGCGCATGCTCTCCGACGAGATGGCCGGGCTCGACGCCGGCGCCACCCTCTCGGGCACGTTGGCCTTCACCCTCCACGACACCTACGGCTTCCCCTACGAGGTCACCGCCGAGATCGCCGAGGACCGCGGCCACCCGGTCGACCGGGCCGGCTTCGACGCCGACATGGCC
>CAYQGF010000305.1:2309-5052 GCA_964416885.1 uncultured Iamiaceae bacterium | reverse complement strand
CTCGATCGGCATCCGGCGATAGCGCATGCCCCGGAGCCTGCCAGACCGGTGCCGGGCCGGAGAGCCGCCGGCCCCCCGCCGCCCCACCCGTCGCTGCCCACCCCACCCCACCCGTCGCTGCCCGCCCCGTCCGCCCCACCCGCTCACGGCGCGACCCAGGCGGGCCAGAACATTTTCTGGGGCACGCAGCATCGCGTCAGCGCGACGGGGGCGGACAAGAAGGGCGAGAGCCGGGTTCTTGTCCGTCAGGATCGCGTGGACGCGACGGTGACGGACGAGAAGCCAGGCGCGACGGAGCGCGACCAGAACATTTTCTGGGCCCGGGGGGGGTGGGCCGGGGAGGAGCGGTCGCACCCGGCAGGCGACGGAGCCGGCCGGGCCGTGCGACGGGCGGTGCCGGGACGGAGAGGCGCTGGCCCGTAGGATCGAGCGCCGTGCCCGCGCCTGCCTCCTCCGTCGCGCCCCGAGCGACGTGGCTGGTCACCGGGGGCGCGGTGGTGGCCGCCGCGGTCGCCTTCGCCGCCTCGGTGTCGGGCAGCAGCGGCACCGCACTGGGCCGGGTGCTGGGGCGGCTCGACGGGGGCCTGGCCGTCCTGATCGTCGTCGGCGCCGCGGTCGCCCAGCTCGGGGTGACGAACCGGGCGCTCGATGCCGCCGCCCCCCTCGACCTGCGGGCCACCACGGTGCGGACCATCCGGTGGCTGGTCGTCCCCTGGTGGGCCCTCGTCACCGTCGCCACCTTCTGGCTCCCGACGCCGGCGGGGACCTACGTGCCCAGCGACGCCGCCGCCCCGACGTGGGTGGTCGTGGTCCGGGACTGGCTGCTGGTCGGGAGCCTCTCGCCCGGGGGGAGCCGGCTGGCCTTCGGCTGGGTCGTCACCACCGTCGTGGCCGCCACCCTGCTCCTGCCGCTGTGGGAGCGGGCGCTGCGCCGGGCCGGGGGCGACCCGGTGGGGCGGGCCGTCGTCGCCGGCGTGGCCCTCGTCGCCGTGGGCCTGGTGGTCCGGGTCGGCGTGGCCGCCCTCGACCCCTCGGAGTGGAGCGCCGTCCTCCGCACGATGCCCCTGGCCCAGCTCGACCTGCTGGGGGCCGGCGTCGTCGCCGGCGCCCTGGTCGCCGACGACCGGCACGGCCGGCCCCTCTCCCGGTTCGTCGACCTGCGCTGGTGGCCCGTCTGGCTCCTGGTGCCGGCCGGGGCCCTGCTGAGCGGGGCCGCCAGCCCCGACGTGGGCAGCCTGCTCGACCCCGGCGGCGCGGTCCGGACCCTCCTCGCCCGGGTGGTCCTGCTGGCGATCGGCCCCGGGCTGGCCCTGGTGGGCCTGACCCGGCGCGCCCCCCGGTCGTGGGCCCCGGTGCTCGCCCTGGTCCGCCGGGCCGCCTGGCCGGCCCTCGTCGCCGTCCCCCTGGTGGCCCAGCTCTGGCTGCTCCGGGCCGGCGGGCCGCCGGGCACGCAGGAGCTCGGGCCGCTGGTGATCGTCACCGTCCTCGGCGCCGCGGCCGTCGGCCTCGCCCTCGGCAGCCTCCAGGCCCGCCTGTTCGGGCCGGCGCAGGACCGCCGGCTCCCCGCGTTCGCGGCCGGGCTGGCGGTGATCACCACCGGCGCCTTCGCCTGGCGGCTCCTGACCCTGGTGTCGATCAACCGCACCAACCCCACCGGCGGCGATCCGTTCTTCTACCACCACCAGGCCAACATGCTGGCCGACCGGGTCGGCTACTCGGAGCCGTTCCGCTGGGTCAACGAGGGCTATGCCATCCCCTCCGCGATCCACCCCCCGCTGATGTCGACCTGGCTGGCGGTGGCGTCCTTCGGTGGCGCCCGCACCTACCTGGCCCACAAGGCCATGAGCACCGTCCTGGGAGTGCTCGTCGTCGTGGTCGCCGGTCTGATCGCCCGCCGCCTCGCCGGCGACCGGGCCGGTCTGCTCGCCGCCGGGCTCGTCGCCGTCTACCCCAACCTGTGGGTGATCGACGGCGCCCTGTGGCCCGAGGGCGTCTACTCGACGATGGTCGGCCTGGCCGTGCTGGCCGCCTACCGGTGGTGGGACCGGCCCGACCTCCGGAACGCGGCCCTGCTGGGGACCGCCATCGGCCTGGCCGCCCTGACCCGGGGCGAGGCCCTGTTCCTGTACCCCCTGCTGGTCGTCCCGCTCCTGCTGTTCCGGCGCGGCATCGGCTGGGGCGGACGGGCCCGGGCCCTGGCCGCCGTCGGCGTGGTCGGCGTGCTCCTCCTGGCGCCGTGGACCGTGCGCAACCAGCGGGCCTTCGACCAGCTCGTCGTCCTGTCGACCAACGGCGACGAGGTCCTCTACTACGCCAACTGCGCCGAGAGCTACGGCGGGCCGCTGCTCGGCTACTGGTCGTTCAACTGCCAGGTGGCCGAGCGGGCCCGCACCGGCGAGCCGCCCGGCAACGAGGCCGAGAAGGCCCGCTACTGGCGCCACCTGGGCTTCGAGTACGCCAAGGAGCACAAGGGCCGCATCCCCACTGTCGTCGCGGCGCGGGTGCTGCGGGAGGTCGACCTGTTCCGCCCCGGCCAGAACATCGTCCTGCTCCGCATCGAGGGCCGTCCCGACGGCGCCTCCCGGGCCGGCCAGTGGGCGTGGTGGGCGCTGGCCCCCGTCGGCGTGGCCGGCCTGGTGCTGCTCCGGCGGCGGGGGGCCCTGGTCTGGCCGCTGGTCTCGCTGGGGCTGATGGTGCTGGTCACCACCGTGTACGCCTACGGCGCCATCCGCTTCCGCACCCC
>CAYQGF010000305.1:0-2209 GCA_964416885.1 uncultured Iamiaceae bacterium | reverse complement strand
TTCCAGTACCAGGGGCCGCCGATGGAGGAGGGCTTCATGCTCGTCTTCCCCGAGCGGGTGCTGGCCGGCGACGTCCCCAACAAGGACTTCCTCCACCTGTACGGCCCGGCCAGCCTGTGGAGCCTCGCGGCCTGGTTCGAGCTGGCTGGCCGGACCCTGGCCGCCCAGCGCTTCTACGGCCTGGTCCAGCACCTGGTCATCATCTTCGCCCTGTTCCGGCTGGCCCTGCCCTGGGGGCGGCGCACGGCGACGGTGTGCGGGCTGCTGGGGGTCCTGCTCGTCCTCACCCCGATCGGGCTGGCCGCCCTGGCCTGGAACGGCGGCGTGGCCCTGGCCCTGGTGGCCATCTCCCTCGCCCTGGCCGGGGCCGAGCGGGCCGACGCCGGCCGGCCCGGCGCCCGCTGGTGGGTCGCGGCCGGCGGTGTCGTGTTCGGGCTGGCCCTCCTGTGGCGGCCCGACCTCGTCGTCGGCATCGGCCTGGCCGGTGTCGCCCTGCTGTGGAAGCGGTGGCGGCGTGACCTCCTGGTGCCGCTGCTGGTCGGCGCCGCGGTCGGGGTGGCCCCGATCCTCGTCCACGTCGCGATGGCGGGGCTGGGCAACGTGGTCGAGGGCATGTTCCTCCAGCCGGTGTTCGACCTGCGGGGCGGGCGGCACCTGCCCATCCCGCCGTCGTGGGACCACCACGACGGCGTCCTCCAGGCCGTCGCCCAGCTCCGGGTGCCGGGCTGGCCGCTGCCGATGCTGGCCTCGCCGGCCCAGGCGACGCTGTGGTTCCTGGCCCTCCCCGTGGCGGCGCTGACGATCCTGGCCACGGGCATCGTGGCGATCCGTCGGGCCGCCGACGACCACCGGAGCCGGATCCTGCTCGTCGTCGGGGCCTTCGGGCTGGGCCTGCTGCCCCAGGCCCTCCAACGCCCCGACACGACCCACCTGGCCTGGGTGTCGTGCGTGTCGATGGTCTTCCTCCCGGTGGCCGTGGTGCAGTGGGGGGAGTGGGCCGCGGCCCGGCGCGCCCGGTCGCTCCGGCCTCGTGCCCGCACCGCGCTGGCCCTGGTGCCGCTGCTCGCCGTCGTGCTGGTCCTGCCCGCCTACACGGCCCGGACCTGGTGGGACCTGACCCACCAGAACCTCCGGGGCGACTACTTCGGGTGGGACGTCCGCAACGGTGACCGCACCTTCTACGTCGGCGCCGCCGACATCGCCGAGTCGGCCCAGCGGGTCACCGACGAGCTGGCGGCCCGCATCCAGCCCGGCGACCGGCTCTTCGTCGGCACCGCCGACCTGCGCAAGACGCCCTACAGCGACGCCTACTTCTACTTCCTGTTCCCCGAGGCCACGCCGGCGACCTACTACATCGAGATGGACCCGGGCATCGCCAACGCCCCCGACTCGGGGCTGGCCGCCGAGGTGGCGAGCGCCGACTGGCTGGTCCTCTCGCACGTCTGGGACCCGTGGGACGAGCCCAACGACTCCCGCGACTTCGGCGCCGACGAGCCCAACCAGGTCGTGCGGGACCTGTTCTGCCCCGTCGGCGACCCCGACGACTTCTACGTCCTCTACGAGCGCTGCTGACGGTCGCCACCGACCGTTCGTCGGTGGCCGTCCCATGGCGTGTCCCAGGATGGGACGGTCCGGGGCCTCGGTGACGGCGGACACTGGGCCGGTGCGAGCCCCACCCCGGGGGCCGCACGCTCCGCTGGAGGTCCCGCCATGAAGTTCGCAGCACCCGGCTCGGCCGACGCCGTCGTCTCCTTCGAGGACCGCTACGGCCACTACATCGGCGGTGAATGGGTCGACCCGGCCGAGGGCGGCTGGTTCGAGAACCCGACGCCCGTGACGGGGGAGACCTTCTGCGAGATCGCCCGGGGCACCGCGGCCGACGTCGAGAAGGCACTCGACGCGGCCCACGCCGCCGCCCCGGCCTGGGGGAAGACGGCCGCGGCCGAGCGGGCCGGCGTGCTCAGCAAGATCGCCGACCGGATGGAGGCCAACCTCGAGACCCTCGCCGTGGCCGAGGTCTGGGACAACGGCAAGCCGGTGCGGGAGACCATGGCCGCCGACATCCCGCTCGCCATCGACCACTTCCGCTACTTCGCCGGCTGCATCCGGGCCCAGGAGGGCTCGCTGGCCGAGATCGACGAGGACACCGTCGCCTACCACTTCCACGAGCCGCTGGGCGTGGTCGGCCAGATCATCCCGTGGAACTTCC
>CAYQGF010000304.1:1609-5054 GCA_964416885.1 uncultured Iamiaceae bacterium | reverse complement strand
TCGTCCTCGGCGAGCAGGACGAGCGTCCGGCCCGTCTCGACGGACAGGTGTGACGACAGGTGTGCCATGGTTCCCCTCCCATTTTCCACGCCCGTGCGGGCGTCGTGCTGGCAGCCTACGTCGTTCCGTCAGTGACTGCCAGGGTCGAGGCGGAAGACCCCGATGTTCCGGTCGGTGCGGACCTCGTAGGTGCGCATCTGCGGGATCGTCCGCTTCAGGGCGGGCCACACCGTGGCCTTCTCGTCGTCGGTGAGCAACGTCGCCACCACGTCGCGCTCCTCGCCCCGGAGCAGGACGTGGGCGTGGGGGTCGGCTTCGAGGTTGTGCCGCCAGGCCGGGTGGTGGTCCTGGCCCATGGCGCTGGCCGCGACGTAGAGCACGTCGCCGTCACGGTGGTACGCCAGCTGGACCGTGCGGGGCTGGCCGCTCTTCCGGCCGGTGGTGGTGAGGGCCAGCATCGGCAGGGTCGGCTTGCCGGTAATCGTGAACCGCCCGCCCGTGGCCCGGAACACCTTGGGGTCGGCCTTGGCCGCCACGTTCCGCACCACCCACGACCCGGCCCGCGTCGCCGAGAACCGGTTGACCAGCGTCGAGTACACGCCGCTCATGATGCTGCGTCCCCCAGCGCCCGCAACCGCTCCTCCAGCCGGGGCTTGGGCAGGAACGTGAACCGCTTGCCCCGCTTCTGCTTGTCGAACAGGCCGAGCTCCTCCAGGGCGAGGAGGTCGTGCCGCGCCGTCTCGTTGGTGACGCCGTGGGCGTGCTGGTGGTCGGCGATCGTCACCGGCTCGTTGGGGTCGTGGAGCGCGGCACGCAGGAGCGCGAGCTGCCGGTGGTTGAGGGCATCGGAGCTGCGGACCAGGCCCTCGATCTGTCGGGCCTCGGCGGCGCGCCGGTCGACGTAGGCCCACAGCTCGTCGATCGCCCGGCGCAGGATGCCCAGCTGGTGCAGCACGAAGTACGTGAGGTCACCGTCGTCGGTCTCGACGTACTGGAAGGCACGGGAGTACTTGGCTGGAGCGTCCTTCAGCAGCCCGGAGATGGAGACGTACTCGACGAGTGGGTACCCGCTGTCGAGCATCGACCAGTAGAAGAGCGCCCGCGCCGTGCGGCCGTTGCCATCGGCGAAGGGGTGGTCGTACGACAGCATGAAGTGGAGGATGATCGCCCGCACCACGGGGTGCAGGAAGCCCTCGCCCGTCGCCCCGTTGGCGAAGGCGCACAGCCGCTCCAGACGGTCGGGCAGCTCGGCCGCCGGCGGTGGGTCGTGCACGAGGGTGTCGTCGTTGGCGTACACGCCGATGCGCTCGTCGTCGGGGCCCTGGAGCCGACCGGCATCGGCCGGGTCATCGAGCGTCCCGTCGGTCACGGTCCGATGCAGGTCGAGGACCGCCTGCGGCGTGAGGGGGGTGCCGACCATCTCCTTGGCCCGCACCATGGCCCGGTAGTTGTTGACGATCATCCGCTCGCTGAGGTCACGGGGCAGACGCCCGGTGGCCAACATCCGCTTCGCCACCTGACGGGTGGTGGTGGCCCCTTCCAGCTGGCTGGAGGTGATCGCCTCCTCCTCCAGCGACCGGACGAAGCGACGGGTCCGGTCCCAGGGCACGTCGCCCGCGGCCCCGGGACGGCCCCCGATGAGCTGGTCGACCTCGTGCACGAGCCGCTGCACGTCGTCGACGTTCGTGAACTGGAGAGGGCGGCCGGCGACGTCGAACAGGGGCAGGTCACGAGCGATCCCTTCGCGCCCCATCTTCAACGCGACCCACAGCGTCTCGCGTTCGGTCCCTTCCGGGGGCCGGCGGTCCAGGACGTCCTGCCAGTGGAGGTACCGGCCCTTGGCGTCGACCGGCGACAGCATGCCGATGATCCGGCGGCTCTGGTCCGGCGACAACGCCTCGTACAGGTCGAGCCATGACGGGGGGCTCTGTGGCAGCCTCATCGTCCTCCCATTTCCTCCAAGTTTCTCCAAAGATTAGGACGAACGGGCTCGTTCTCCAACCATCTGGATGAATTTGGAGGAAATGGGAGGGGCGGAGGAAGAGCGGAGATCGTGGCGCGTGCCAGGATCGGCGCGTGGACGTGCCCCTCTTCGGGTTCGAGCGGGTCGGGCTGGTCCGGGGCACGACGACGGTGCTCGACGATGTCGACCTGGCCGTGCCCGAGGGCGGTGTGACCGTGTTCGTCGGGGCGTCGGGGGCCGGCAAGTCGACACTGCTGCGCTGCTGCAACCGGCTGGAGGAGCCGACGCACGGCATCGTCCGCTTCCGGGGTGCCCCGCTGGACGACCTCGACCCCCGCGCCCACCGGCGGCGGGTCGGCATGGTGTTCCAGGCCCCGGCGACGTTCCCCGGCACCGTGGCCGCCAACGTGCGAGCCGTCGCCCCCGGCCTCACCGACGTCGAGGTGGCCGCCCTGCTCGACCGGGTGGCCCTCGACCCCGGCCTCGCCGAGCGCACCGCCGACTCCCTGTCGGGCGGCGAGGCCCAGCGGATGGTCCTGGCCCGGGCGCTCACCACCGGCCCCGAGGTGCTGCTGGCCGACGAGCCGACCTCGGCCCTCGACGCCGCCGCCACCCGCCGGTTGGAGGTCCTGGCCCGCGCCCTGGCCGACGACGGGATGTCGGTGCTGTGGGTCAGCCACGACCCCGACCAGGTGCGACGGCTCGCCGACCACGTGGTGGAGATGGCCGCCGGCCGGGTGGTCTCCGCCGGGCCGGCCCCGGGCCGGGGCGAGCACTGATGGACGGTGGCGAGGTCGTCGGCTGGCTGGGCCTGGCCGTCTCGGTGGCGTTCGTGCTCGCCGCGGTGGGGCTGACCCGTCAGCAGCACCTCGACCTGGGGCGGCCCATCCTCGTGGCCCTGGCCCGGAGCCTGGCCCAGATGGCGGTCGTCGGTGTCGCCCTGGTGCCGATCGTGCGGCCGTCGACCCCGCTGGTGTGGTCGTGGCTGTGGGTCGTCGGCATCACCGTCTTCTCGGCGGTGACGGTGGCCCGGCGGGCGCCCGCGGTGCCGAGGCTGTTCGCCGTCGCCCTGGCGGCGATGGGCCTGGTGGCGGTCACCGGCCTGGCCATCATGTTCGGGCTCGGCGTGGTCGCGCTGGAGGGCCGCACCCTGGTCCCCGTGGCCGGGATGATCGTGGGCAACTCGATGAAGGCCGCGGTCGTCGGGGCCTCCCGGGTGGCCGAGGCGGTCGCCGACGGCCGGGCCGAGGTCGAGGCCGGCCTCGCCCTGGGGATGGCGCCCCGCCAGGCGTCCCGGCGCCTGGTGCGCTCGGCCCTGCGCACCGCGATCTCGCCGCAGGTCGAGCAGACCGCGGCGCTCGGCATCGTGTTCCTGCCCGGGGCCATGACCGGCCTGATCCTGGCCGGCGTCGACCCGCTGGAGGCGGTGCGCACCCAGCTGGCGCTGATGTACGTGATCCTGGCCGAGGTGGTGGTGGCGGC
>CAYQGF010000304.1:0-1509 GCA_964416885.1 uncultured Iamiaceae bacterium | reverse complement strand
CAGATGCGGGCCAACCTGCGCGGCCCCCTCGGCTCGCTGCTCAACCGGGGCCGGGAGCGGGCCCCGGAGGGCGAGGTCGCCGGGCCGCTGCCCACCGCGACCGCCCCGCCGACGCCGTTCAACCACCCGATCACCGCCCACCGCCGGTTCGCCTTCCGGTCGACGCCCCTGGCCTCGGTCAAGACCGTGAAGTCCGCCCTGGGGGCGACGGTCAACGACGTCGTCATGGCCATGTGCGCGGGCGGGCTCCGGCGGTGGCTAGAGGAACACGACGCCCTGCCCGACCGGGGCCTGGTCGCCATGGTGCCGGTGTCGATCCGCACCGGCGAGGAGGAGCACCGCTGGACCAACCGGGTGTCGGCGATCTTCTCCGGGCTGCCCACCGACGAGCCCGACCCGCTGGAGCGGGTGCGCAAGGTCCACGAGGCCATGGTCGGGGCCAAGGGCCTGCACGACGCGGTGCCCGCCGAGGAGCTGACCGACTTCACCCAGTTCGCCCCGCCGGCGGTGTTCGCCCGGGCCATGCGCACGGCGTTCCGGCTCACCGGCCGGTTCACCTCGCCGGTCAACCTGGTGGTGTCGAACGTCCCCGGGCCGCGCGAGACCCTCTACACCGCCGGCGCCGAGCTGCTGCACTACTACCCGGTGTCCACGATCGTCGACGGCCAGGGCCTCAACGTCACCGTCCAGAGCTACCGCGACACCCTCGACGTCGGTCTGGTCGCCTGCCGGGAGCTGGTGCCCGACCTGTGGGACATGGTCGACGCCATCGTCGAGGAGCTGGCCGTCATCGGCGCCGCCGCTGGCATCGACGTCGAGGTCTGACCCTGGCCCGACCCGCTCGGCGTACGGGTCGTGCCAGGCACCACCCGTACGCGCGGCACGATGGAGGGGTGGAGACGACGCGGGTCGACCGGTGGCTGTGGGCGGTGCGGCTGACCAAGACGCGCTCGGACGCCACCGCGCTGTGTCGCGCCGGGCACGTCAAGGTCGACGGCCGCTCGGCCAAGCCGGCCACGACGGTGAAGGTCGGCGACCGCGTGAAGGCCCGGGTCCACGGCATCGACCGCGACGTCGAGGTGGCGAAGGTGATCGACAAGCGGGTCGGCGCCGCGGTCGCGGCCGAGTGCCTGGTCGACCACTCACCCCCTCCCCCGCCCCGGGAGGCCGCGCCGCTCCCCGTGTTCGGCGAGCGTGACCGGGGCACCGGCCGGCCGACGAAGAAGGACCGGCGGACCATCGACCGGATGCGCCGTGGCTGAGCCCGACGACCACGTCGTCATCGGCGACCCCGGCGGCGAGGTCACCTGGCGCTTCGACCCGGCCTTCCTCACCTCCCGCTGGACCTGCATCTGGGGTCGCGGGTGCCAGGGCATCCTCGACCGTCCGGCCCCCGAGCTCCAACAGGGCTGCTGCTCGGTGGGCGCCGAGCTGGACGGCCCCGAGGAGGGGGCGATGGTCAGCGCCTATGCGGCGATGCTCGAACCCCACCTGTTCCAGTTCCACGCC
>CAYQGF010000303.1:0-5064 GCA_964416885.1 uncultured Iamiaceae bacterium | reverse complement strand
GGTGATGCCGCCGTCGATGAGCAAGCTCTGGCCGGTCATGAAGCTCGACTCGTCCGAGGCCAGGAACAGCGCGCCGTTCACCATCTCCTCGGAGGTGCCGAAGCGGCCCATCGGGATGTGCACGAGCCGGCGTTGGCGCTTCTCCTCGTCGGAGAGGTACTTGGCCAGCAGCGGGGTGAGCACCGGTCCGGGGCACAGCGCGTTGGCCCGGAGGCCTTGGCGGGCGTAGATGACGGCGATCTCGCGGGTCATCGCCAGCACCGCGCCCTTCGACGTGGTGTAGGCGAGCTGGGGGGTGGCGGCGCCGAGGTGGGCGACGAAGCTGGCCACGTTGATGATCGAGCCGCCGCCGCTGTCGAGCATGGCGGGGATCCCGGCCCGGCAGCAGCGCCAGAGGCCGGCCACGTTGACCTCCATCGTCGTGGCCCAGGTCTCCTCGGAGGTGGTGGTGGGCCCGTCGTCGTCGGGGAGGCTGACCCCGGCGTTGTTGTAGAGGACGGTCAGCCCGCCGAAGGCCTCGACGGTGGCCGCGACGGCGGCGTCGACGCTGGCCCCGTCGGTGACATCGGCGACCAGGTCGATCGCCTGGCCACCGGCGGCGGTGACGGCCTCGACCGTCTCGGCGCAGCCGTTCAGGTCCATCGCCGCGACCTTGGCCCCCTCGGCCGCGAACATCTCCGCCGCCACCCGGCCCATGCCTCCGGCCGCGCCCGTGATCAGCGCCACCTTGCCGTCCAACCGGCCCATCCGTGCTCCCTCGTCCAGCGTCTCCGCCTGCCGGGCGGCAGGAGGTCCGGCCGTATGATGCCGCGTCCCCAGCCCCCCACCGAACCGGTGGTGCGGGGGCCACCACCCACGACCCGTGGCACCACCGGTTCGTCCGAGCACGACCCGGCCGTCACCCACCGACCCGGAGCCCGCACCGCATGTCCGACACCCACCTCCTCGTCGTCTCCGGCCAGCGCCGCGAGGCGGCCGACGGCACCCTCCGCGACGTGGTCGCGCCGGCCACCGGCGAGCCCTTCGCCCGGGTCGCCCAGGCCGGTCCGGCCGATGTCGAGGCCGCCATCGCCGCCGCCCACGCCGCCTTCGCCGACGGGCAGGGCGCCTGGCCCCGGACCTCCGCGACCGAGCGGGGCCGGGTCCTCGCCCGGGTCACCGCCCTGCTGCGGGAGCGGGCCGACACCATCGCCGAGCTGGAGGCGGTCGGGGCCGGCCACCCGATCGGCGACGCCCGGTGGGAGGTCGAGGCCGCGGCCCGCACCTTCGAGTACTACGCCGGCTGGCCCAACAAGCACGCGGGCTCGACCATCCCGGTGATGGACGGCGGGCTGGCCCTCACCCTGCGCGAGCCGGTCGGGCCGTGCGCCCTGATCGTGCCGTGGAACTTCCCGCTGCTGATCGCCTCGTGGAAGGTCGCCCCGGCGCTGGCCTGCGGGAACCCGATCATCCTCAAGCCGGCGTCGCTCACCCCGCTCACGGCCCTGGTCCTGGGCGACATCCTGGTCGAGGCCGGGGTGCCGGCCGAGGCGGTCCACGTCCTGGCCGGCCCGGGCGCGTCGCTGGGCGACCTGCTGGTGGCCGACCCGCGCATCGCCAAGGTCGGCTTCACCGGCGAGACGGCCACCGGTGCCCACATCCTCAAGCAGTCGGCCGACACGATCACCCGGGTCAGCCTGGAGCTGGGCGGCAAGTCCGCGGCCGTCGTCTTCGCCGACGCCGACATCGAGAAGGCCGCGGCGGCGACCCCGATGGCCGTGTTCGGCAACGCCGGCCAGGACTGCTGCGCCCGCTCGCGGATCCTGGTCGAGCGTTCGGCCTACGACGCCTTCGTGGACGCCTTCGCCGCCGCGACCGAGAAGGTCGTCGTCGGCGAGCCGCTCGACACCGCCACCGAGATGGGGCCGATGGTCAGCGCCGGGCAGCGCCAGGTGTCGCTCGACTACCTGGGCATCGGTGCCGGCGAGGGCGCACGGGTCGTCACCGGCGGCGAGGTCCTCGACCGGCCCGGGTTCTACCTCTCCCCCGCCGTCGTGGCCGACGTCGACAACGGGATGCGCATCGCCCGGGAGGAGATCTTCGGCCCGGTGGCGTCGGTGATCCCGTTCGACGACGAGGACGACGCCGTCCGCATCGCCAACGACAGCGACTACGGCCTCTCCGGCTCGCTGTGGACCGGCTCGTCCACCCGGGCCATCCGGGTCGCCAAGCGGCTCCGCACCGGCACCCTGTCGGTCAACACCCACTCCTCGGTGCGGGTGGAGACCCCCTTCGGCGGCTTCAAGCGCAGCGGCCTCGGCCGGGAGCTCGGCCCCGCCGCCATGGACCTCTACTCCGAGCAGCGCACCGTCTACTTCAGCGAGGAGTAGTACTCGGCCGAGCGCCACGCGCGATCGCAGGGGATGAGGCCCGGCCCGGCGCAGCCGCTGGGAGCCTGAGGGCGGAGCCCTCAGGAAGCCGAGCCGATCCAGCTTGCTGGTCGGCGAGATGAGCCCGAGCGAAGCGAGGACGACCAGTTCGGACCGAACGGAGCGAGCGCCAGCGAGCGAGTGAGGCCGAGGTCACTCCAGGTCGGCGGGGGGCCAGGTGGGGTCGAGCTGCTTGAGGAAGAGGGCGCAGCGCTCGGCCTCGTCGTCCTCGCCGATGCGGGCCGCGGCCCGCTCCAGGCCATGGAGGGCGCGGAGGAAGCCCCGGTTGGTCTCGTGCTGCCATCGCACGTAGCCGCTCCCCCGCCACCCGCTCTGGCGCAGCGTGTCGAGGCCCCGGTGGTAGCCGACCCGGAACGCGGCGTAGGACTCGACGTCGTCGCGGCCCAACTGGCCCAAGCGCGCCCAGCCGTCGAGGAACCGGGGGAACCGGGCCACGACCGCGGCAACCGCATCGCGACGCTCGGCGGCCGGACGGTCGAGCGCCGCGGCCAAGCCCGCCAGGGCCTCTGCCGGCGCCGGGTCGAGCACGGTCTCGGACGGACCGGAGGGGCTCAGGGAGATCGGCTGGTCGGTCATCGGCCCCAACCTACGACGAAGGGCCGGGCCGATGGGGCCGACGCACCCGCCCGGGAACGCGAAGAGGGCGGGGCCCGGAGGCCCCGCCCTCTCTACGAACTACTGACCGGTGAGGTCAGGCGCCGCCGATGGACGAACCGACGGTGTCGAGCTTCTTGCTGCCGTTGGTGCCGATGAGGCTCACGGCGGCGATGCAGACGACGGCGATGAGGGCCACGAGCAGCGCGTACTCGACGAGCGAGGCGCCCTTCTCGGTGTCGCCGAAGCGGGCCCGGACGTAGCTGGTAACGAAATCCCACTGGTTGCTGAGCATCGGGGTGTGTCTCCTGTTGTTGTGCGCCACCCCGGCGTCCGGGGCGCTTGACGCTGTGTCCCCACTCCTTCGGCATCGCGACCACGGAACGTGATGGGCCGTTTGGCCCATTTCCCACGGAGCGGGCTCGAACCCTGGTCAGGAGGGTGACGGCTCCACCGCCGGGGCCGCCCCGGAGGGACCAGCCGGGGGTGGCGGCGCCACCTCACCGCTGTCGGGCCGGGCTCGCTCGTCGAGGAGCGCCGTCGTGGCCTGGTAGGCGCTGGAGATGAGCGCCGCCGAGTGGCTGAAGTCGTTGAACCGGGCGGCCGGGGCGTCGCCGGTGGGCAGCAGGACGGCCTCCACCGTGTCGGGCAGGGCGGCCATGTCCCGGCGGAAGCGGGCCCGCCGGGCGATCCAATAGGCGTGGAGGGCCATGTCGAAGGGCCGCTTGGGCTCGGGCCGGGGCCGGTCGAACCCGCCGACGTGCAGGACGTAGACCGTCGTGGCGCCCAGGTCGACGGCGCGGGTGACGGGCACGTCGTTGACCACCGCACCGTCGATGTAGGCCACCCCGTCGATGTCGACCGGGGGGAGCAGGGCCGGCAGCGCCGCCGAGGCCAGGACCGGATCGACGACCGGACCGGTCGAGAACCACACCTCCCGGGCCGCGGCCACGTCGGTGGCGACGCACTGGAACGGCACGGCGAGGTCCTCGAACCGGCCCGCCGGAAGGACCTCCTCGATCACGGCCCGGAGCGCCTCGTTGCCGTGGACCGCCACTCCCTTCCGGGCCAGCTGCACCGTGGTGGGCAGCAGACCGGCCGGCATCACGTCCCGGTCGCCCAGCTCCAGCCAGATGTCCTGGAGCCGACCGACCATGGCCAGGCTGGGCTCGGCCGCGATGGCGGCTCCGTTGAGGGCGCCGACCGAGCAGCCCAGCACCAGGTCGGGGACGATCCGATGCTCCAACAGGGCCCGCAGCATCCCGACCTGGAGGGCGCCGAGGTTGCTGCCGCCGCTCAGCACGAAGGCGGTCTTGGGGTGGCTGCTCCGTCGCCGCAGCCGGTCCCGGAGCGGGGCCAGCCGGCCGGTGAGCCCGGCGAGGGCGGTCTCGGGACGCTCGCTGCTCATCGACAGGGAGGGTAGGGCGTCGCCGCGGTCCCGCTGTCGTACCCTCGGCGCCCGTGGAGTTGCTGCTCGTCCGTCACGCCCTGCCCGTCCGGCTCGAAGCGGTCGGTGCCGCCGCCGATCCCCAGCTCGCACCGGAGGGTCGCGCCCAAGCCGCGGCGCTGGCCGAGCGGTGGGCCGATCGGGTCGACACGGTGTGGACCAGCCCCATGCTGCGGGCCCGGGAGACGGCCGCCCCGCTCGCCGCTGCCCTCGGGGTCGAGCCGACCGTCGACGACGACCTGGCCGAGATGGACCGTGACGCCGAGGCCTACATCCCGCTGGAGGAGCTGCGGAACGACCCGGCGGCCTGGGCCGAGGCGGTCGACGCCTGGGTCGGCCCCGAGGGTGAGGCCCTCCGGGCCGAGTTCCGGGCGCGCGTCGGCGCCGCCATCGGGCGCGTCGTGGCCGCCCACCGGGGCCAGCGCGTGGCCGTCGTGTGCCACGGCGGGGTGATCAACGCGGCGCTGGCCGACGTCCTGCGCCTGCCCGACGCGCTCTTCTTCGAGCCGGCCTACACCAGCGTCAGCCGGGTCCTGGCCAACGCCACCGGCGCGACCCAGCTCCTCAGCGTCAACGAGACCTGGCACTGGGACC
>CAYQGF010000302.1:0-5075 GCA_964416885.1 uncultured Iamiaceae bacterium | reverse complement strand
CCGCCCCGGGAGTACCGCAGCGGGCTGGGGGAGATGGCCAAGTACGCCTTCCTCGGCGTCGACCGGCTGCCCGACCTGCCGCTCGACGAGGCCGTCGCCGCCTGCGTCCGCTGCAAGGCCGAGGTCGTCGCCGGCGACGAACGGGAGGGCGGCCGCCGGGCCATCCTCAACTACGGCCACACCCTGGCCCACGCCATCGAGACCGAGGGCGCCTACGACCTCCGCCACGGCGAGGCCGTCGCCATCGGCATCGTCTACGCCGCCGAGGTGGCCCGTCGGCTGGGCCGCATCGACGACGACCGGGTGGCCGAGCACCGCCGGGTCGTCGCCGGCTACGACCTGCCGATGCACGTGCCCGCCGACCTGGACGGCGACCGCCTGGTCGACCTGTTCAGCCGGGACAAGAAGGCCGTCCGGGGCGTCACCTTCGTCCTCGACGGAACCGCCGGCGTCGAGCCGGTGCGGGTCGACGACCGGGCCCTGCTCCTCGACGCCCTGGAGGCCTGCCGTGAGCACTGAGGCGAAGCCGATCACGCAACCCGACATCGTCCTGCTCCTGAGCGGCCCGAACCTGAACCTGCTGGGGGAGCGCCAACCCGAGGTGTACGGGACCGCGACGCTGGCCGACCACGTGGCCACCGCCACCGCCGAGGCCGAGCGCCACGGGCTCACGCTGGAGCACCTCCAGTCCAACCACGAGGGCGAGCTGGTCGAGGCCATCCACGGCGCCCGGGGCCGGGTGGCCGCCATCGTCATCAACGCCGGGGCCTTCACCCACTACGGCTGGTCGCTCCACGACGCCCTCGCCGCCTTCGAGGGCCCGGTGGTCGAGCTCCACCTGTCGAACCCCGGGGGCCGGGAGCCCTGGCGCCACACGAGCGTGATCGCCCCCGTGGCCTCCGGCACCATCGCCGGCTTCGGCGGCGACGGCTACCGCCTGGCCCTCGATGCCACCGCCCGCCTCCTCGGCCGGACCTCGTGACCGACCTCACCGCGCCGTTGCCGGCGATGGAGGTGGCGGCGCGGGCCGACCGGGTGCGGGCCGGGTTCGGCGAGGCCGGCGTCGACGCCCTCCTCGTCACCGACCTGAGCAACGTCCGCTACCTCACCGGGTTCACCGGGTCGGCCGGCCGGCTGCTCGTGACCGCCGACGGGATGCTGCTGTCCACCGACGGGCGCTACGCCGTCCAGGCCCCCGAGCAGATGGCGGCGGCCGGCGTGGCCGGCGAGGTGCACGTCGCCACCACCCTGGCCGAGCAGGACGGCGCCCTGGCCTCGGCGGCGGGAACGGCCCGGCTCGGCCTGGAAGCGGCCTCGGTCACCTGGGCGGCCCAGCGTCGCCTCACCGCCGAGCCGTGGACGGCCGAGCTGATCGCCACCGAGGGCGTGGTCGAGGCGGTCCGACGGGTCAAGGACGCCGGCGAGGTCGCTCGGCTGGCCCGGGCCTCGGCCATCGCCGATGCGGCCCTGGCCACGGTGGCCCCGATGCTGCTCGAGCAGCCCACCGAGGTCGAGGTCGGCTTCGCCCTCGACACCGAGATGCGCCGGCTGGGCGCCAACGGGGTGAGCTTCGAGACCATCGTCGCCGCCGGCCCCAACGGCGCCCGACCCCACCATCGCCCCGGCGACCGCACGATCGTCGAGGGGGACCTGGTGGTCATCGACTTCGGCGCCCTGGTCGACGGCTACCACTCGGACATGACCCGCACCTTCATGGTCGGCGAGCTCACCGAGACCCAGCGACGGATGCTCGACGTCGTGACCGAGGCCCAGGCCGCGGGCGTCGCCGCGGTGCGGGCCGGGGTCGAGGCCAAGGCCGTCGACGCGGCCTGCCGCGACCTGATCGACGCGGCCGGCTGGGCCGAGGCCTTCGGGCACGGCACCGGCCACGGCGTCGGCCTCGTCATCCACGAGGACCCCCGCGTCGCCCGGACGTCCACCGCCACCCTGGAGGCCGGCAACGTGGTCACCGTCGAGCCCGGCGTCTACCTGCCCGACCACGGCGGCGTCCGCATCGAGGACACCGTGGTCGTCACCGACGAGGGCTGCACCACCATCACCCTCGCCCCCAAGGACCCCGACCCGGCCGGAGGCGCGACCCATGGCTGACCGTCCCGGAGGCGTCGGGTCCCGGCGCGAAGCGCGCGAGCGGGCGTTGGCCCTGCTCTACGAGGCCGAGGCCAAGGACTCCTCGGGCGCCGACGTGCTCGACGCCCAGCCCATCGAGGTCGAGGAGTACGCCGCCGACCTCGTCACCGGCGTCGCCGACCACCGGGCCGCCCTGGACGAGATGATCGCCGGCTACGCCAAGGGATGGGCGCTCGACCGGATGCCCCGCCTCGACCTCACGATCCTGCGCATGGCCGGCTACGAGCTGCTCCACCGTCCCGACGTCCCGCCCAACGTCGTGATCAACGAGGCCGTCGAGCTGGCCAAGCGCTACTCCACCGACGACTCCGGCCGCTTCGTCAACGGGGTCCTGGCCGCCATCAGCGCCGGCCACCCTCGCGCCTGACACACTCTCCGCCGTGCGTCGCGGACCCATCACCCTGCTCGTCGTCGTCCTGCTCCTCGCCGTCGGGTGTTCTTCCGACGACGACGGGGGCGACCAGGCCGGGGGGTCGTCCACCACGTCGACCCCCGAGGAGACGACGGCCAGCGCCCCGGCCGACCTTCCTCCCGTCGAGGCGTCGACGTTCGAGGAGGAGCCGTGCTGGTGGGAGCTCCCCACCGACGTGACGGTGCCGGCCGACGTCACCGTCACGTGCGGCACCGTCGTGGTCCCCTCCGATGCTGCCGACCCCGGCTCGGCCCCGATCACCCTCGCCGTGGCCCGCATCCACGGGTCGGGCGACCCCGATGCCGAGCCGCTGCTGTACCTCCACGGCGGCCCCGGCGGCGACGTGCTCTCGTCCGCCCCGACCGGCCTGATGCGCGTCGACGCCCTCGCCGACCGCGACCTGATCACCTTCGACCAGCGGGGGGCGGGCCGCTCGCTCCCGAGCCTGAACTGCCCCGAGAAGGAGGAGGCCATGCTCGACACGCTCGGCGCGGCCGAGCCCTGGGAGGTCGAGTACCCCCGCAACCGGGACGCGGTGCGGGCCTGCTACCAGCGGCTGACCGAGGACGAGGGCATCGACCTCGACCTCTACGACACCCCGGCGTCGGTGCGGGACATGGAGGTGCTGCGGGAGACCTTCGGCGTCGAGTCCTGGAACGTGTGGGGCGTCTCCTACGGCACCCGGCTCGGCCTGGCCTATGCCCGGGAGCACCCCGACCGGGTTCGGTCGCTCGTCATCGACTCCGTCTACCCGCCCGAGGCCGGTGGCGTGGAGACCGCCAAGGCCCTGCCCCAGGGCGCCCTCGACCGCCTGGTCGAGGCGTGCGCCGAAGAGCCCGGGTGCGCCACCGCCTACGGCGACCTGGCCACGGTGATCGACGCGGCCCAGGAGGCGATGGACGCCGACCCCGAGGAGCTCACGGCCGAGGTGACCGTCGGCGGCGAGACCGTCGAGCGTGACTTCGTCCTCACCGGCACCGACCTCCGGGCCGGGATGTTCGCCGCCCTCTACGACACCGACCTGATCCCGCTGCTGCCGAGCGTCCTGGCCGGCATCGCCGGCGGCGACCGCGGCATCGTCCCGCAGTTCGTCGACGTCGGCGTCCCCCGCCTCGTCGACCTCTCCGAGGGGGCCTTCTACTCGGTCGACTGCGCCGACTCGGGCCGGCTGCTCGAGGGCGCCGATCGCCAGGCCGAGCTGGAGAACGTCGGCGACGATGCCCTCGTGGCCCTGAACTCGGCCCAGGTGTTCTGCGCCGACTGGCCGGTGGAGCACGTCCCGGAGTCGTTCAACGAGACCGTCACGGCCGACGTGCCCACCCTGGTGTTCGGGGGCACGCTCGACCCGATCACCCCGTACGCGGTCTCGGTGGCCCAGGCCGAGGCCATGCCCGACGCCCGCTTCGTCGGGGTGCCCGGTGCCGGTCACGGCGTCGCCGGCACCTCGGACTGCACCCGGGAGGCCCGGGGCGGGTTCTGGCGGGACCCGGCGGCGCCGCTGCCCGCCTGCATCGACGACCTCACCCTGCCCCCGTTCGCGGCCGGCGGTTGACCGAGCGGTTCCCGCGGCCGGAACCGGCGCTGGTCGACCGGCGGGCCGGCGTGGCCCTCCGCGCCTGGTCGGCCGCCGATGCCCCCGCGCTGGCGGCGGCCTGGGCGGTCGCGGACATCGCGGCCCAGGCCACGGTGCCCGGCACCGGGTCGGTCGCCGACGCGGCCCGGTGGGTCGACGGCGCCGCGGCCCGGCGGGAGATGGGGCTGGCGCTCGACCTGGTGGTCGGGCCGGTCGACGGCGACGCGGTGTGGGGCGAGGTCGGGCTGGCCCGGCTGGTCCTCGTCGCCGGCGACCGGCGGCGGGAGGAGTGCGAGGTCGGGTGGTGGGTGCTGCCCGACCACCGGGGCCGGGGCGTGGCGACGGCGGCGGCGCGGCTGCTGGTGGGCTGGGCCCTGTCCGCCGGCCCGGGCCTGGCGCGCGACCGCGTCGTCGCCCGCATCGACCGGGCCGCGGCCGCTTCCGAGGCCGTCGCCGCTCGGGCCGGCCTGGCGCGGATCGGCCTGGCGCGGATCGGCCCGCTCGGCCCGGCCCGCGACCTGTGGGCCACCGTCCTGTAGGGTCGGGCCGGCCGTGAAGCGGGTCCGGTGAGGCCCGCACGGTCGGAGTGTCATGGCTGAGAGAGAGCGTCGCATCTCGCCGCCCTACGGCGGTGTGTTCCTGCCCCGGACCCGGGTGCTGGACCGGGACGACGTGGCCCGGGCCATCTGGCGCATGGCCCATGAGGTCGTGGAGCGCAACCACGGGCTCGACCTGGTGACGGTCATCGGGCTCCAGACCGGGGGTGTGTGGATCGCCGAGCGGCTGGCCGACGCCCTCGACTCGATCGAGCACCGCCGGCCCGAGGTCGGCGCGCTGGACGTCGCGTTCTACCGCGACGACATCGGGCTCCGGCCGGTCCTGCCCGAGGCGACCACCGACCTCCCGGAGGACATCGACGGCCGCAACGTGGTGCTGGTCGAC
>CAYQGF010000301.1:0-5105 GCA_964416885.1 uncultured Iamiaceae bacterium | reverse complement strand
GCCGCCGGCGTGCCCGGGATGATCCAGCCCGAGCACGTCCGCCCCGGTGGCGTGGTGGTGGGCGCCGGCGTCCGCTACGAGGGCCGGACCCTGCTCCCCGACGTCGACGAGCGCTGCGAGGAGGTCGCGGGCTGGATCACGCCCCGGGTCGGCGGGGTCGGCCCGACGACGATCGCCATGCTGTTCCGCAACCTGGTCGAGGCGGCCGAGCGTCGGGCCGGGGCCTGACCCCGTCGGTCACTGGACGTTCTTCCGGGTGTAGGCCCGCACGGCCAGCGGGGCGAACACGACCACGATGACCACGACCCAGATCCAGGTGTAGAGGATCGGGTTCTGGATCGACCACGGGGCGTTGCCGGCCGGCTCGACCGCCGGGTTGCCGAACAGCTCGCGGAGCGAGTCCGACAACGTCGTGACCGGGTTCCACTCGGCGATGGTGCGGACCACCGTCGGCATGCCCTGGAGCGGCACGAACGTCGAGGCCACGAAGGTCAGCGGGAAGATGGTGGCGAACCCGATGCCGGTGACGCCCTCGGGCGTGCCGACCGTGGCGCCGATCCAGATGCCGACCCAGATCATGGCGAAGGCGAACCCGATCGACAGCCCGTAGGCCCCGAGGGTCTCGAACACGTTGCCCCGGATGCGCCAGCCGACGGCGTAGCCGGTGACCGACATCAGCACGATCGGCAGCATGGTCTTGAGGATGTTGGCCACCGCGTAGCCGCTGATGACCGCCCCCTTGGAGATGGGCAACGAGCGGAAGCGGTCGATCGCCTGGTTCTTCTGGTCGTTGGCGATGCTCATCGCCGCGCCGAACGAGGTGAACACGAGGGTCTGGGCCATGATCCCGCCCATCAGGAACTCGCGGTACACCTCGGGCTTGTCGGGGAACCCGGGGATCTGGATCGACCCGCCGAACACGAAGGCGAACAGGACGACGAACATGATCGGCTGGATCGTGGCGTCGCTCAGCTGCTCGGGCTGGCGCTTCATGTGGAGCAGGCCCCGCCGGGCCAGGACCCACGTGTCGTGGAGCAGCCCGCGGGCGGGCCGGTCGGCGGCCACCGGGGCCGGCCCGGCGGGCGCGCCGTCGGCCTCCCGGCCGAGGGTGGCGGTGGGGGCGGTCATGAGGCCTCCTGGAGGTCGTCGGAGTCGGAATCGTCCATGGGCTTGCCGGTGAGGGTGAGGAACACCTCGTCGAGGGTGGGCTGACGGAGGCTGAGGTCCTCGACCTCGAGCCCCTGCTCGCCGAGGGCGGCGGCGACCCGGCCCAGCCCGGCCACGCCCTCCTGGGTGGGGGCGACGGCGGTCCGCACGGCCCGGTCGAGGCTGGGCTCGACGCCGGTGATGCGCCCGAGGATCTCGGCCGCCTCGTCGAGCCGGGAGGCGTCGGTGACGGTGACGCCGATGTTGTCCCCGCCGACCTGGCGCTTGAGGCTGCGGGCGTCGCCCCGGGCGATCACCCGGCCGTGGTCGACGACGAGGATGTCGTCGGCCAGCCGGTCGGCCTCCTCCAGGTACTGGGTGGTGAGGAGGATGGTGGTGCCGCTGCTGGTCAGCGTGTCGAGCACGTCCCACAGCTCGACCCGGGCCCGGGGGTCGAGCCCGGTGGTGGGCTCGTCGAGGAACAGCACCTCGGGGTCGGCGATCAGGGTGGAGGACAGGTCGAGCCGTCGCCGCATGCCGCCCGAGTAATCGCCGACCACCCGGTCGGCGGCGTCGGTGAGGTTGAACTGCTCGAGCAGGGCGTCGGCCCGGTGCCGGGCGTCGCGGCGGGCGAGCTGCTGGAGCTCGCCGATCATCACCAGGTTCTCGCGGCCGGTGAGGAGGGGGTCGACGGTGGCGTCCTGGGCGGCCAGGCCGATCCGGCGGCGCACCTCGTTGGGGTGGGTGTCGACGTCGAAGCCGGCGACGCGGGCGGTGCCTTCGTCCGGGGTGGTCAGGGTGGTCAGCATGCGGACCGTCGTGGTCTTGCCGGCGCCGTTGGGGCCGAGGATCGAGGTCACGGTGCCGGTCGGCACCTCGACCGCGACGCCGTCGACGGCGGTCTTGGGGCCGAAGCGCTTGACGAGTCCGTGGGCCTCGATGGCCAGGGACGAGCTCATGGGGTGGATCTCCGGGGCGGTCGGGGGCGGAAGGGAGCGAACCGTCGGGGCGGTTCATCGTGGCATCGGGTCGTCGTCGGCGACGGACGGGTTCCGACGGGGCGACGGTACGGGCGAGAAGCGGTCATCTGATGGCCGGTTTCCGAGGGCTGGTGGGATCGGGGTGGGTGGGGGTCGTGGAGGTCGACCGCCGAGCCGGCCCGGACTCATCGCGGGCCGGTCAGGGTGCCACCTCTTCCGCTCCGGAACAACCCTCCGGAGGGCGGTAGCGTCCGGGGATGGCCGACCGGCACGCGCTCACCGCGACCGGCGCCGCCGTGCTCAGCCTGCTCACCTTCGGCGAGGCCTCGGGCTACGAGCTGCGGTCGCGGGCCGATGCGACCCTCCGCTTCTTCTTCGGGGCACCGGCCACGAGCCAGATCTACGCCGAGCTCGACCGGCTGGCCGGCGCCGACCTGGTCGTGGCCCGGGAGGTCAAGCGGCCCGGCACCCGGCCTGGCAAGGTGTGGCGCCTCACGACCCGGGGCCGGCGGGAGCTCGTCCGCTGGGCCAACGAGGCGCCGGTCCCGCCGGCGGTGTCCCGCGACCACCTGGCCCTGCGGCTGATGCTCGGCGCCCTGGTCGCCCCGGACCGGTTGGTGGCGATGGTCGACGAGCAGGTCGCCCGGGTGGCCGACGCCCGCGCCGCCCTCCAGGCCGTGGCCGGCTCGCTCGACCCGGCCGACCCCGACCTGGCCCACCCGGCCCTGGTCGCCGAGTGGGGCCTGGCCACCTACGACGCCGAGCTGGCCAGCCTGGCCCGGGTCCGTGCCCACCTGCGCTCGGTGCTACGCCCCACCCCGGAGGCCGCCGGCGAGGACGGTCCGGCGGGCCCGGCCTCGGGAGCGCAGGGGGTGAGCGCGTAGCCTCGCGGCGATGGCCACGTTCGCCGACCTCCTCGCCTCCGGGCCGACGGTCTCGTTCGAGTTCCCCCCGCCCAAGACCCCCGAGGCGTTGGTGACCTTCGACGAGACGATGGAGGACCTGGCCGGGCTCGGCCCGTCGTTCGTGTCGGTCACCTACGGCGCCCTCGGGTCGACCCGCGACACCACCCGCGACGTCGTGGTGCGGGTGAACAAGGAGCGCGACTTCCCGGCCGTGCCCCACCTCACCTGCGTCGGCCACACCCGCGCCGGCCTGGAGGAGCTGCTCGTCCACTACCGCGACGCCGGCGTCGAGAACATCCTCGCCCTGGCCGGCGACCCGCCCGCCGACGGCTCCGACCCCGGCGGCGACTTCACCTATGCCACCGAGCTGATCGAGCTGGTGCGGGAGGTCGGCGACTTCGGCATCGCGGTGGCCGCCTTCCCGGAGGTCCACCCCCGCTCGCCCGACCGGGCCACCGACCGCCGCCACCTGGCCGCCAAGCTGGCGCAGGCCGACGTCGGCATCACCCAGTTCTTCTTCGACGTCGACCACTACCTGCGGCTCCGCGACGAGCTGGCCGCGCTCGGTTGCGACACGCCGGTGGTGCCGGGGGTCTTCCCGTTCATCACCGTCAGCGGGTTGCGGCGGATGGCGGCCATGAACGGCAGCGTCCTGCCCACCGCCCTGGAGCCGCAGCTCGAAGCGGTCGACGGCGACAAGGAGGCCACCCGCCGGCTCGGTGTCGAGGTCGCCAGCACCCTGGCCGCCCGGCTCGTCGCCGAGGGCGTGCCCGGCGTGCACCTCTACACCATGAACCGGGCCACCTCGGTGCGGGAGGTCTGCGCCAACGTCGGGCTCCTCGGCGCCGAGGCCTCGTCCGGCTGAGGCCGGTCCCCCACATGGCCGACGCCGCAGGACCGGCGCGCCGCGGTGGGCCCCCGCGGGGCCCGACCCCAGGTGGGTCGGCGCGGTCGCGGCTCGACCCGACCGAGGTCCAGGCCCTCGTCGTCGGCGTCCTGGCCGCGGTCGCCCTCCTGGCCTCGGGCCTCGCCGGCTGCTCGCCGGTCGGGTTGCGCACCACCGACCTGGCCCTGACGGGGCTGTTCGGCGCCGCCGTCGTCGCCCTGGGCAGCCGCGCCGCCCCCCTCCCGCTCGGTGTCGCGGCCGGCGTCGCCCTGGTCGCCGGGGGCACCCTTCCGCTCCGGGCCGTCGCCGTGGTGGCGCTGGTGCTCCTGCTCCCGCTCGTGCGGACCGTCGGCCTCACCCCGGCGCGGCCGGCGCGGGGGACGCGGCCCGCGGTGCGGCCCGTCGTCGCCACGGCCGCCGCGGGCGCCTCGGCCCTGCTCACGCTCCAGGTCCTGCTCCGGCTCCCGTTGGCCGAACCGGCCCGGGCCTCGGCGGCGGTCGCCGCCCTGGGCGTGCTGCCCATCGTCTGGTCGGGCGCGGCCCGGCTCGGCCCCGTCGCCCGCCGGGCGATGCAGGTCACGGTCGGGGGGCTCGCCCTCGTCGCGGTGGTGGGGGCCGGCACCGGGGTGGCGGTCGGGCTCCTGGCCGCCTCGTCGCTGCGAGCGGGACAGGACGCCACCGACGAGGGCCTCGACGCGGTGCGGGCCGGCGACCAACCCCGGGCCACCGCCACCTTCGGGCGCGCCGCCGACGAGCTGGGCGAGGCCCGTCGGGTGACCCGCGCCTGGTGGGCGTTGCCGGCCCGGCACGTCCCGATCGTCGCCCAGCAGGTCGGGGCCATCGACGCCATCGCCGACGGGGGCGGGGGGACGGCTCGGCTGGCGGCCGACGGCGCGTCCCGCCTCGACGCCGACCGGCTCCGGCTGGTCGACGGGCGGTTCGACCCCGCCGTCGTGGCCGAGGCCCAGCCCGTGCTGGAGGAGGTGGCCACGGCCACGGCGCGCCTCCACGACCGGCTGACCGAGCCCGGGCGCCGGTCGGTCTGGCACCTCCCGATCGTCACCGACGGGCTCGACGACGTCACCGCCGCCGTGAGCGAGGCCGAGGGCAGCGCCCGCACCGGCGCCCTCGCGGCCGAGCTGGGGCCGGCCCTGCTCGGGGCCGACGGCGAGGCCCGCTTCTTCGTGG
>CAYQGF010000300.1:3470-5108 GCA_964416885.1 uncultured Iamiaceae bacterium | reverse complement strand
CGGACCTCGGCCTCCAGCTCCAGCACCCGCTGGACGCCGGCCAGGTTGAGGCCCTCGTTGGTCAGCTCCTGGATCCGCTGGAGCAGGGCGATGTCGTCGTCGCTGTAGCGGCGCGACCCGCCGGGCGTGCGGGCCGGGTCGACCAGGCCCTTGCGCTCGTAGATGCGGAGCGTCTGCGGGTGGACGCCGGCCAGCTCGGCGGCGACGGAGATGACGTAGACGGCCCGGGACCGGCTCATCAGACCACGGCCTCCTCGAACAGGTGGGCCCGCGGCGACTCGTCGGCCATCAGGTCGCCGAGGTCCTCGACGACCTTGCGCTGCGCCGCGGTGAGCTTCTGGGGCACGGCGACCTCGACGGTGACGATCAGGTCACCGGTGCCGGCCTTGGCCGGGACGCCCCGGCCCTTCACCCGGAGCCGGCGTCCGCTGGGGGTGCCGGCCGGGATGCGGACCGTGACGGCCTCACCGTGGAGCGTCGGGACCTGGACGTCCGCGCCCAGGGTCGCCTCGGGGAACGTGACGGGCAGGGTGAGGGCCAGGTTGGTGCCCTCGACCCGGAACAGCTCGTGGGGGGCCACCCGGCAGACGACGTAGAGGTCGCCGGCCTCGCCGCCGTCGCGCCCGGGGGCGCCGCGGCCCTTGACCTTGATGCGCGTGCCGTCGGTGACCCCGGCCGGGATGCGGACCTTGACCTCGCGGGGCCGGCGCTCGATGCCCGAGCCCCCGCACGTGGGGCACGGGTGCTCGATGACCGAGCCCCGCCCGCCGCAGCGCGGGCACGGGGAGCTGAACGAGAACGGGCCCTGGTCCTCGGCCACGACGCCCTGGCCGTGGCAGGTCGGGCACACGGTGGGCCGGGTGCCGGGCTCGGCCCCGTCGCCGTGGCAGGTGGAGCACACGGCGTCGGCGAGGAGCCGGACGGTGGTCGTGACCCCGTCGACGGCGTCGACGAACGACAGGTGCAGCTCGGTCTCCAGGTCGGCGCCCCGGACGGGACGTCGTCCCGCCGGGCCGGCGCCCGGGCCACCGGGGCCACGGCGCCCGCCACCACCCCGGCCGAAGAGGTTGCCGAAGAGCGACCCGAGGTCGCCCAGGTCGCCGACGTTGACGGTCTCGCCCTGGAAGCCGGGACCACCGGGGCCGAAGCCGCCCCCGAAGCCGCCGGGGCCGAAGCCCCCGCCCTGGGCGGCCAGGGCGCGGACCTCGTCGTACTCCTTGCGCTTCTCGGGGTCGCCGACGACGTCGTAGGCCGCCGACACCTCCTTGAAGCGGTCCTCGGCCTGGGCGTTGCCGGGGTTGGCGTCGGGGTGCAGCTCGCGGGCCAGCTTGCGGTAGGCCTTGGTGACGGCCTTCTGGTCGGCATCGGCCGCCACACCGAGGACGGCGTAGTAGTCCTTCTCCAACCACTCGCGCTGCGGAGCCACGGTTACCCCCTGACCTTGACCATGGCGGCGCGCACGACCCGCCCGTCCCAGGCGTAGCCGATGCGCAGCACCTCGGTGACCACCGACAGGGCGGGGTCGTCGTCGGCGCCGGCCGGCTCGTGCATGACCGCCTCGTGGCGGGTGGGGTCGAAGACGTCGCCGACCGGGTCGATGCGCTCCAGGCCGTTCTTCTCCAGCACCTGGAGCAGGGC
>CAYQGF010000300.1:0-3370 GCA_964416885.1 uncultured Iamiaceae bacterium | reverse complement strand
CCCTCGTTCTCGGCCTTGGCGGCCTCGTACATGGCCTGGCTGAGGGCCTGGCTGGAGGTCATCAGCTTCTCGGTGGCGGTCTTGATGGCCTCGGTGTCGTCGCCCTCGAGCGCCGTCTTGAGGTCGGTGAGGGCGGCCTCGGCGGCCTCCTTCTCCGAGCCGCTGACCTTGTCGCCGTGCTCGCGCAGGACCTTCTCGGTCTGGTACACGAGGGTGTCGGCCTGGTTGCGGGTCTCGGCCTCCTCCTTGCGCTTGCGGTCCTCCTCGGCGTGGGCCTCGGCGTCCTTGATCATCTGGTCGATGGCGCTCTTGTCGAGCGACGACTGACCGGTGATCGTCATCGACTGCTCCTTGCCCGTGGCCCGGTCCTTGGCCGAGACGTGGACGATGCCGTTGGCGTCGATGTCGAAGGTGACCTCGATCTGGGGCACGCCGCGGGGCGCCGGGGGCAGGTCGACGAGCTGGAACTTGCCGAGCGTCTTGTTGTACTGCGCCATCTCCCGCTCGCCCTGGAGGACGTGGATCTCCACCTGCGACTGCATGTCGTCGGCGGTGGTGAAGGTCTCGGTCTTGCGGGTGGGGATCGTGGTGTTGCGCTCGATCAGCCGGGTGGTGACGCCGCCCTTGGTCTCGATGCCGAGCGACAGCGGGGTGACGTCGAGGAGCAGGACGTCCTTGACCTCGCCCTTGAGCACGCCGGCCTGGATGGCCGCGCCGACGGCGACGACCTCGTCGGGGTTGACGCCCTTGTTGGGCTCCTTGCCGGTCATCTCCTTGACCAGCTCGGACACCGCGGGCATGCGGGTGGAGCCGCCCACGAGGATCACGTGGTCGATCTCGCCCTTGCTGAGCCCGGCGTCCTTGATCGCCTGCTCGAACGGGCCCTTGCACCGCTGGAGGAGGTCGGAGGTGAGCTCCTGGAACTTGGCCCGGGTGAGGGTCTCGTCGAGGTGGAGCGGACCGTCGGCACCGGCGGTGATGTAGGGCAGGTTGATCTGCGTCGTCTGCGTGGACGACAGCTCGATCTTGGCCTTCTCGGCCGCCTCCTTGAGGCGCTGCTCGGCCATCGGGTCCTTGCTCAGGTCGATGCCGTGGGCCGCCTTGAAGGCGCCGACCATCCAGTCGATGATCGCCTGGTCCCAGTCGTCGCCGCCGAGGTTGACGTCGCCGTGGGTCGACTTGACCTCGAACACGCCGTCGCCGATCTCCAGCACGGAGACGTCGAAGGTGCCACCGCCGAGGTCGAACACGAGCACCGTCTCGTCGGCCGAGCCCTCCTTCTCGAGCCCGTAGGCCAGGGCGGCCGCGGTGGGCTCGTTGATGATGCGGAGCACCTCGAGGCCGGCGATCTGGCCCGCCTCCTTGGTGGCGGTGCGCTCGGCGTCGTTGAAGTAGGCCGGGACGGTGATGACGGCCTGGGTGACGGTGTCGTTGAGGTAGGCCTCGGCGTCGGCCTTGAGCTTCATCAGCGTGCGGGCCGAGATCTCCTGGGCCGTGTAGGCCTTGCCGTCGACGTCGATCTTCCAGTCGGTGCCCATGTGGCGCTTGACCGACCGGATGGTGCGCCCGGGGTTGGTGATGGCCTGGCGCTTGGCCACCTCGCCGACGAGCACCTCGCCGGCCTTGCTGAACGCCACGACCGACGGGGTCGTGCGCGACCCCTCGGCGTTGGGGATCACCAGGGGGTCGCCGGCCTCGAGGACGCTGACGACCGAGTTGGTGGTGCCGAGGTCGATGCCGACGGCCTTGGGCATGGGGGTTCCTCCGGGTCTGGGAAGGTCTGTGAACTGGGACCACCATAGAAGTTGAGTGCACCATTATCAACCTCGACCCCGACGTTTCGCTCCCCGGCTCCCCCGGAGCGAGCCGGGCCACCGTGGGCGGTAGCCTCGGGGGCGTGTCGACAGGCGCGTCGGGCTCCAAGGCGCGTGCGGGCGCAGCCGCGAGATCGGGACGAGTCCGCTCGGCTTCGCTGCTTGCGACGTTGGCGGCGGGGACCCTCCTGGTCACCTCGGCCCTGGCCTGGACCTGCGTCCAGGGAATGGAGGAGTTGCCGACAGACGGCCGACACGGTGCCCGGGCCGCGTTCATCGCCATGATGGTCGGGCCGCTCGTCGTCCTGTCGAGCGTGGCCGCCCTTACCTTGCGGCGTACACGTGACCTGGTCCGCGTTGGGATCACGGCCTTCGCCGTGACCTTGCCCGTCTCGGTCGGTCTGTTCGTCCTGCAATCGGCGCTCGAACAACCCTTGATCGGGCACTAGCCGTCCCGCACCGAGCGGCCAACCGCCGGCGCGGCCCCCACCCCGAACCGGTGATCGGATTCCCCGCCCCGACGGGGAATCCGATCACCGGTTGCGGCTCTACTGTGCAGGGATGACCGCGACGCTCGTCCTGCTCCGCCACGGCCAGAGCACCTGGAACGCCGAGAACCTGTTCACCGGGTGGTGGGACTGCCCCCTGTCCGAGACGGGCGAGGCCGAGGCCGCCGAGGCCGGGCGGCTGATGGCCGAGGCCGGGCTGGCCGTCGACGCGCTCCACACCTCGCTCCAGACCCGGGCCATCCGCACCGCCGAGCTGGCCCTCGGCGCCATGGGCCTGTCGTGGGTGCCGGTCCGGCGGCACTGGCGGCTCAACGAGCGCCACTACGGCGACCTCACCGGACGGGACAAGGCCGAGACGGCGGCCAAGTACGGCGACGACCAGGTCCACGTGTGGCGGCGCAGCTACGACGTCCCGCCGCCCCCGATCGCCGCCGACAACCGGTTCAACCCCAACGACGACCGCCGCTACGCCGACCTGCCGCCCGACGTCCTCCCGCAGGCCGAGTGCCTCAAGGACGTCGTCGAGCGGATGCTGCCCTACTGGTACGACGGCATCGTCGGCGACCTGGCCGCCGGGCGCACGGTGCTCGTCGCCGCCCACGGCAACAGCCTCCGGGCCCTGGTGAAGCACCTCGACGCCATCGCCGACGACGCCATCGCCGGGCTCAACATCCCCACCGGCGTCCCCCTGGTCTACGAGCTGGACGAGGCCACGATGCTCCCCACCGAGCCCGGCGACCCGCTGGCCCGCAGCCTCGGCGACCCCGAGGCCGTCGCCGCGGCCGCCGCCGCGGTGGCGGCCCAGGCCGCAGGCCAGGCCTGACCCGCCGGTTCGGCGAGAGCGTCGTCCGATGAAGTCGCTCGGGCTGATCCTCGGGTACCTGGCCGGGCCGTCGCGACGACGCAACCTCCGGCTGGTCGCCTGGCTGCTCGGGATCATGGTGCTGCTGGTCGCGGTCTACAGCGTCCTGTTCCACGTGCTGATGGCCCGCGAGGGCCGCGACCACAGCTGGGCCACCGGCGTCTACTGGACCCTCACCGTCATGT
>CAYQGF010000299.1:0-5114 GCA_964416885.1 uncultured Iamiaceae bacterium | reverse complement strand
GCCGGCGGCGTCGCCGTCCCCACGCCCGCCGGCCTCCTCTCGGTCGACGTCACCCCCGAGCGCCTGGTGGTCGACTCGCCGGTGCCCTTCACCCACCGCGGCCGGTCCTTCCCGGCCGGCCGCCACGAGCTGGCCGCGGAGGCCCCCGAATGAACGAGAAGGTCCTCGACGCGGCGCTGGCCGCCCTCTTCCGGGCCCTGGCCGACCGCCCGCCGCCGCCCACCGACCTGGCCGAGGCCCGGGCGCAGGCCGACGCCACCATGCTGCTGATCCGGCGGCCGATCGACCCGTCGGTCGCCGTCGAGGAGCACGACCTCGGGCCCTTCCGCGTCCGCACCTACCGGCCGCCGGCCGACGGGCCGCTCCCCGGCTACCTGTTCCTGCACGGCGGGGGCTGGTCCCAGGGCACCCTCGACACCGCCGAGGTCGAGAGCGGCCCGGTCGCCGAGTCCGTGCCCGCGGTGGTGTGCTCGGTGGGCTACCGGCTGGCGCCCGAGCACCCCTTCCCGACGCCGCTCGACGACTGCGTGGCCGCCTACGAGTGGTTCCTGGCCCACCTCGACGAGCTCGGCGTCGACCCGGACCGGGTCGCCATCGGGGGCACCAGCGCCGGCGCCAACCTGGCCCTGGCCACCTGCCTCGTCGCCCGCGAGCGGGGCCTGCCGATGCCGCTGTTCCAGTGGCTGGAGGCGCCCGGCCTCGACCTCACCCTCGGCTCGGCGTCGATGGACGAGAACGCCACCGGCTACGGGCTGACCCGGGCCGACGTCGACACCTATGCGGGCCGCTACGCCGGCACCGAGGACCGGGCCCATCCGCTGGTGTCGCCCCTCCTCGCCGACGACCTGACCGGCCTGCCACCGACCGTCGTCCTCACCGCCGACCTCGACCCGGTCCGGGACGACGGCGAGCGGCTGGTCGCCCGGCTGCACGAGGTCGGCGTGCCCGCCGTGGGCCTCCGGGCCCTGAACCAGGCCCACGGCACATGGATCATCCCGGTGTCCCTCGCGTGGGGCGTCGTCGAGGCCGTGCGCACCGCCACGTTCCAGGCCGCCTTCGCCGGCCGCCTCCTCCTCGCCCCCGTCGAGGTCCCCCCGACCTGACCGAACCGGGTTGCGGGTCGGGGGGTCGGGTCGGTTGGATGCCTGACGGCATGGTGAACGACGACCCCGCTCCCCGGTCCGTCGTCCAGCGGGGCCTGGCCCTGCTGTGGCGGTCGGTGCGCACCCACCCCCGGCCCTTCGCGGTGGCGGTCACCGGGGCCGCCGTGTTCGCGGCCATGACCGTCGGCTCCACCATCGTCCTGGGCCGGGTCACCGACGAGGTCATCGTCCCCGGCCTGGCCGCCCAGCGCTCCGGGGGCACCTTCGGCCCCGTCCCCGGCGGCACCGTGCTGCTGACGACCGGCGCCGTGGTCGTCGTGGCCCTGGTGCGGGCGGCCGGGGTGATCGCCCGTCGCTACTTCTGCGGGATGACCACCTTCCGCATGGGAGCGACGTGGCGGGAGGCCCTCGCCGATCGCTACCTCGACGCCCCGCTCCGCTTCCACGCCCGTCGCCCCGCCGGCGAGCTGATGGCCCACGCCGACAACGACGCCGTGAAGGCCATCGAGTTCATCAACCCGGCCCCGTTCTCGATGAGCGCCATCGTGATCGGCGTCATCGCCTTCGCCCGGCTGCTGATGGTCGACCCGATCGTGGCCCTGGTGGCCCTGGCCGTGTTCCCGACCCTGCTCGTCGTGAACCGGGTCTACACCGCCCGGGTCGAGGAGCCGGCCGCCCAGGCCCAGGCCCGCTACGGCGACCTGGCCTCCGTCGCCCACGAGAGCTTCGACGGCGCCCTGGTGGTGAAGGCGCTGGGGCTGGCCGAGCACGAGACGGCGCGGGCCCGGCGGGCGGCCGAGGCCCTGCGCGACGAGCGGGTGCGGGTCGGGCTGCTGCGGGCCTGGTTCGAGCCCGGCCTCACCGCCCTGCCCAACCTGGGTGCCGCCGCCGTCCTCGGGCTCGGGGCCTGGCGGCTGTCCACCGGGGCGCTGAGCGAGGGCGGCATCGTCGAGGCCCTCGCCCTGTTCGCGGTGCTCACCACCCCGATGCGGGTGATGGGCTACCTGCTGGAGTCGATGCCGCCCTCGGTGGTGGCGGCCGAGCGGCTCGACCGGGTCCTGGCCCCCGATGACCGTGACCGCCACCCGGCCCGGGGCCACGCCCGCCTCCCGGCCGGCCCGCTGGCGGTCGAGGCCGACCACGTCGCCTTCGCCCACGACCCCGCCGCGCCGGTGCTGGCCGACGTGACCTTCTCGGTCGCCCCCGGCGAGGTCCTGGCCGTGGCCGGGGCCACCGCCGGCGGGAAGACGTCGCTGTGCCTGTGCCTGGCCGGGCTGCTCGAGCCCACCGCGGGCGAGGTCCGCCTCGGCGGGGTCCCGGTGCCCGAGCTCGACCCGGACGAGCTGCCCGCCGCCGTCGGCGTGGTGTTCCAGGAGTCGTTCCTCTTCGCCGACTCGGTGCGGGCCAACGTCACCGCCGGCCTGCCGGACCGGGACGACGCCGTCCTCGACGCCGCGGTCGACGAGGCCCTGCGGCTGGCCCGGGCCGACGGCTTCGTCGCCGCCCTCCCGCTCGGGCTCGACACCGAGCTGGGGGAGCGGGGCGTCACGCTGTCCGGGGGGCAGCGCCAGCGGCTGGCCCTGGCCCGGGCCCTGGTGCGCCGGCCCCGGCTGTTGATCCTCGACGACGCCACCAGCGCCATCGACCCCTCGGTCGAGGGCCAGATCCTCGCCGGGCTGGGCACGTCGCTCGCCACCACCACCGTGGTCGTCGCCCACCGGGTCTCCACCATCCGGCTGGCCGACCGGGTGCTGTTCCTCGACGGTGGCCGGGTCGCCGCCCTGGGCCCGCACGACGAGCTGCTCGCCACCGTCCCCGCCTACGCCGCCCTCGTCCGGGCCTACGAGGCCGACGACGAGGTGCCGAGCGAGGCCGACGAGGCGCCGGTGGAGGTGGAGCGATGACCTCGCCCCTGCCGGTCGAAGAGGGGTGCGACGAGGGCCACGCCCCCCGCCTCGACGACCCCGACACCGTCGAGGGCGGGGCCTTCCTCGCCTTCCGTCGCATCGTCGGCCAGATGCCCGAGCTGCGCCACGGAGCCGGGCTCACCGCACTGCTGGCCCTGGCCATCGCCGCCGGCCGGGTCGTGGTGCCGATCATGCTCCAGCAGGTCCTCGACCAGGGGATCCTCGGCCCCGAGGGCTACCGGCCGACCTTCGTCGCCGTCGCCGTGGCCATCGGCGTGGTCGCCATCCTCGGGTTCTGGAACCTGGAGCGGCTCGGGCTGGCCCGGCTGACCCGGGCCGCCGAGAGCGGGCTGGCCGGGCTGCGGGTCCGGACCTTCGCCCACATCCACCGGCTGTCGGCCGCCGAGCACACCGAGTCCCGCCGGGGCGTCCTCGTCTCCCGGGTCACCAGCGACGTCGAGACCCTGGCCCAGTTCTGGAGCTGGGGCGCCATGGTGTGGCTGGGCTCCAGCGCCACGATCGTCGGCGTCCTGGCCGTCATGACCTTCTACTCGTGGCGGCTGACGGTGCTGGCCGTCGTGGTCTTCGTCCCGGTGGTCTTCCTGCTCCGGCAGCTCCAGAAGGTGCAGCTCCGGCGCTGGGACGTGGTGCGCGACCGGGTCGGCGACACCCTCGGCGAGTTCTCCGAGGCGATCGGTGGCGCCCAGGTGATCCGGGCCTACGGGCTGGGCGACCGGGGCCGGCGCCGGCTGCGACGAGCGGTGCAGGGCCAGTACCGCTCCGAGCTCCGGGCCGCCCGCATGTTCGCGGTGATGTTCCCGCTGGGCGACGTCTTCGGGGCGATCGCCGTCGCCGTCATCGCCGCCGTCGGCGTGTGGCGGGGGCCGGGCTGGGGCCTCGACGCGGGTGAGCTGGTCGCCTTCGTCTTCCTCGTCACCCTCCTGACCCAGCCCATCGCCGACCTGGGCGAGGTCCTCGACCAGACCCAGAACGCCGCGGCCGGCGCCCGCAAGGTCCTCGGCACCCTCGACATCCCGCTCGACGTCGTCGACCCCGACCCCGGCACCGCCCTCCCCGACGGCCCCCTCGGCGTCCGGGCCGAGCACGTCGACTTCGCCTACCGCTCCGGGCCCGAGCAGCACGGACCGCTGGTCCTGCGCGACGTCAGCGTCGACATCGCCCCGGGGTCGTCGGTGGCGATCGTGGGCCAGACCGGCTCGGGCAAGACCACCTTCGCCTCGCTGCTGGCCCGGCTGGCCGACCCGGTGGCCGGCACCGTGACGGTGGGCGGGGTCGACCTGCGCGACGTCGCCCCGTCGTCCCGGCTGCTGCGGGTGCGGATGGTGCCGCAGGACGGCTTCCTGTTCGCGGCCACCGTGCGGGAGAACATCCGGCTGGGCCGGCTCGACGCCACCGATGCCGCCATCGACGCCGCCATCGACGAGCTGGGCCTGCGCTGGTGGGCCGACCGGCTGCCCCGTGGCCTCGCCACCGAGGCCGGGGAGCGGGGCGACAACCTGTCGGTGGGCGAGCGCCAGCTCGTGGCCCTGGTCCGGGCCCAGGTGTCGGACCCCGGGCTCCTGATCCTCGACGAGGCCACCTCGGCGGTCGACCCGGAGACCGAGCGGGCGCTCGCCGTGGCCCTGGTGCGGCTGGCCGCCGGGCGCACCACCGTCACCGTCGCCCACCGGCTCTCCACCGCGGAGCGGGCCGACCGGGTCCTGGTGTTCGACCAGGGGCGCCTGGTCGAAGAGGGCACCCACGCCGAGCTGGTCGCCCTCGGCGGCGTCTACGCCGGCCTGCATCGCAGCTGGGTCGGCGGCACCCGTTCGGCCTGACCCGCTTGGGGTCGGGCCCCGGGTGGGCCCTATGCTCCGCCCGTCCCCCCGGGGTTGACCTGCGGTCGCCGCAGGCTCCGGGCCGGGGCGTCCCCTCTCCCCGTCGCCGCGCACCTCCAGGGTGAGCCGGCGCGGACCCCCACACGAACGAGGTGACCCATGAGCGGGTTCGAACGTGCCCTCCTGGAGGGCAAGGACCGCGGCGAGCTCGCCGCCATCGCCGAGTCGCTGGGCAAGAAGCCCCCGGCCCGGGCCAAGAAGGCCGA
>CAYQGF010000298.1:0-5120 GCA_964416885.1 uncultured Iamiaceae bacterium | reverse complement strand
CCGACCGGCTGCCGTCGCAGCTCTCGGGCGGGCAACGCCAGCGCATGGCCCTGGCCCGGGCGCTCGCCGTCGAGCCGACCGTGCTGCTGCTCGACGAGCCGTTCGGGGCCCTCGACGCCAAGGTCCGCAAGGAGCTGCGGGATTGGCTCCGCCGGCTCCACGACGAGGTCCACGTCACGACCGTGTTCGTCACCCACGACCAGGAGGAGGCCCTGGAGGTCGCCGACGAGATCGTGGTCATCAACGACGGCCGGATCGAGCAGATCGGGTCGCCCGACGACCTCTACGACCGGCCCGCCAACGACTTCGTGATGCGCTTCCTCGGCCCGGTCACCCAGCTCGGCCCCGACCTGGTGCGCCCCCACGACCTGGCCCTCGCCCCGGTGTCGGCGGCGGGGCGGGCCGAGGAGGGCGTCGTCGGCACCGTCTCGCGGGTCACCCGGGTCGGCTTCGAGGTCCGGGTCGAGGTCGCCACCGACGACCAGGTCGTCCTGGTCACCATGACCCGGACCGAGCTGGCCGCCCTGGGGGTCGAGCCGGGCGACCCGGTGGCCGTCGCCGTCGTCCCCGGCGCCCCACGCGTCCCGGCCGGCGCCATGGCGAGCCGCTGACGGCGCCGGTCAGGTCGTGACGAGGATGCGGGCGCTGGCGAAGGCGCCGATGCCGACGTGGGCGCCACCGACCTCGACGGTGGTGGTGCCGTCGGGCGAGGCCGCGGTGATGATGCCGGTGCGGCCCGGGAGCAGGTCGGCCGCCTCGAGGAACTCGAGCATGCCGGGGGCGAACTCGAGCTCCTCGGGGATGCGGCTCACCGTGAACTCGGCGCCGACCTCGAGGTCACCGAGGGGCGAGGCGTCGGGCGCCTTGTAGTCCGCCCCCGGGATCGGGTTGCCGTGCGGGCAGGTGGTCGGGTCGCCGAGCAGGCGGATCATGGCCTGCTCGACGTTGTCCGAGATGACGTGCTCCCACTTGCCGGCCTCCTTGTGGGCCTCGGCCCAGGAGAGCTGGAGCACGTCGGTGAGGAAGCGCTCGGCCAGGCGGTGACGGCGCACGACCGACTCGGCCAGGTCCTGGCCGTCGGCGGTCAGGGTGATGCGACCGTCGACCTCGACCAGGCCTTCGTTCTCGAGCTTGCGGATCATCTCCGACACCGCCGGGCGGGAGACCGACAGGCGCTCGGCGATGCGCGCCTGGATCACGTCGACGTCGTCCTCGTTCAGCTCGAAGATCGCCTCGCAGTATTCCTCGAACGCCGGGTGGTACTCGGGGGTGCGGTAGGGGGCCACGGGGCGGAGCCTACCGGTCCCCGCCGCGCCGGGGGCCGGTGATCCGGGCCGGGGCGGTGCTCCGAGGTGCCCGGGGCGAGGCATCGTCGGTACGGTCCGGGGCCGTGAGCTCCCGTCGTGCCCTCCTCCTGCCGCTCGCGGCCCTGACCCTGGTCGCGGCCCTCGTCGGCTGCGGTGGCGACGACGCCTCGGCGTCGGCCCCGAGCGACTGCACCCGCATCGAGGACGGGAGGGCCACCATCGTCGCCGAGAACCTGCGGTGGGACATCGAGTGCTTCGTCGTCGAGGTCGGGACGACCATCGCCTTCACGGTCGAGAACAAGGACCAGGCCGTCGGTCACAACCTCGCCATCGGTGGCCCGTCGGGCTTCGTCAAGACCGAGGTCGAGGCCGGCCCCGTCACCCAGATCCTGGTCTACGAGGCCACGACCAAGGGTCGCCACCCCTTCGAGTGCGAGCCCCACGCCGGTGTGATGCAGGGCAACCTCTACGTCGAGTAGCCGTCCCCGGTCGGGCGCGGTCGGGCGCGTTCAGGCGGACGGTCGGGCGAGGGGCGGGGCCGGGGCCTCGCCGGCCCGCCACAGCAGCTTCTCCACCGTCTGCTGGACCCGCACCAGGTCCCGCTGGATCAGCTCCAGCCGGGCGGCCACCTCCCGCACCTCGGCGGTGGCCTCGTCACCGAGCCCGGCCTCGGGGTGGGGCGTGGCCGGTCGGCCGGCCCGGGGGGCGACGGGCGACAGCGCCACGACGGCCTCGCCGGGCGGGGCATCGAGGTCGACCCGGACGTCGACGTCGTCGCGGCCCTCCAGGTCGCGGACGAGCCGCCCGAGCTGGGCGCTGAGCCGGGCGTTGACCTCGCGCAGGGCCGTCAGCTCGGCGGCGCTGGTGTCTCGCACCGTGTCCTCGGGGCTCATCGGCGTGGTGTCCTCGCCGGTCGTCGTTCGGGTGGCGGATGGCTCGAACGACGGTACCGACCGGTCACCCACCGGACGGGGATGCCCCGGTCCGACCACCCTGGGTGACCGGAGCGCGGCGGTGGCCGAGACGACGGGGGCCGAACCGGGAGCGACCGTCAGAGCAGCGAGGCGGCGGGGGCCAGGCGGTGGACGCCGCGGGGCGTCCAGCTCAGGCCGTCGCTCTCGCCCAGCAGGTCGGCGGCCAGGTACACGATGGCCAACCACATCTCGGTGCCCTGGAGCCCCGGCGGCTGGTCGGGGGAGAAGGCGAACCCCTGGCCATCCACCCAGCGGCCGCAGGTGTCGGCCAGCAGGCCGGCGACGGCGTCGCGCAGCTCGGCCCGACGGTGGTCGCTCTGGCGGGCCGCCAGCCACAGCGGATGCACCACGTCGAGGACGTTGCACGCCGTCCGCTCCCGCTCCCGGAACCAGCCGTGGTCGCGGGCATGGGCGGCGACGGTGTCGACGGCCGCCTCGGGGTGGGGGAGCGGCAGCCCGAACTGGGCGTGGACACCTCGCGTCAGCCGGTAGAAGCCGTTGACCGGCATCAGCCAGCCCCAGTGGTCGTCGGGCGTGCCCCACATGCCGCTGCGCCGGTCGACCCGGGTGAGCAGCCAGCCGAGCAGGGCCTCCAGCCCGGAGGTCGAGCCGTGGTGGCGGCGGTCGAGGTAGGTGGCGGTGGCCCAGAAGTCGACCCACGCCCCGGCCGGCCAGGCCAGGCCCTCCCACGGCAGGGCGTCGAGCCGGGCGAGGAGGTCCTCGGCGGTGGCGTCGGCCACGGCCCGCACCGGCGCCGCCGGCCCCGAGCCCAGGCACTCCAGGGCGTAGCCCACCGACAGCACGCCGTACTGGTGGTGCTCGGCGTCGAGGTCGAGGGCGAGCGGGTCCTCGCCGAGCGGCGGGTCGGTCGGGTCGGGGAACAGCCCCGTCCCCGGGTCCTGGAGGCCCTGCAACCACGGCACGAGGGCGGTCAGGTCGCCGGCCTCGTCGAGGTCGCCGCACGCCGCCGCCAGCTCCACCGCGTCGCAGGTGGGCCGGCTCCGCCACGGGGCGCCCGGGTGGTCGACGTAGGCCGCGACCTCGTGGCCCTCGGGGCCGGAGCCGAGGCGGCACCGGGCCAGCACGGCGGGCCACTGTTCGGCGACCGCGGCGTCGAGGACGGCCAGCGGGCCCGACCGTCGTCCTGCTCCGGTGCGGCCGGCGGGGCGACCGTCGCGGCGGTCGTACAGGACCCGGGCGGGCACACCGGCCACCACCGACCAGGGCGGGACGTCGGAGGTGACCACGGCCCCGGCCGCCACCACTGAGTGGGCGCCGACGGTCACGCCGTCGCAGACCACGGCGTGGGTGCCGATCCAGACGTCGTCCTCGACCACGATGCCCTCGACGTCCTCGCCCTGGTGCCAGATCGGCCGGGTGAGGTCGGCGAAGCGGTGGTTGGCGCCGTAGAGGGCGGCGAAGGACGCGATGCGGACGTCGTCGCCGATCGTGACCCGGCCGGCCATCACCACGTAGGGGTTGAGGGTGCAGTCCGAGCCGATCGCCACCTCGTCGCGGAGCACGCACCCGGCGGCCACGTAGGTCCGGTCGCCGACCACCAGCGACGAGGCCACCACCGCGGCGCCCTCGGCCAGGAACACCCGCTCGCCCAGCGTGACGTCACCCCGCGCCGCCACCTCGGCGTGGCGCTCGTCCTGGCCCGGCCAGGTCCCGTCGTCGGACCACACCGCAGACCACGGCTCGACCTCGACCTGCTCGGGATCGGGTCGCCCCGCGTCGTCCATGCCCCCAGTGTCGCACCCACCCCCGGCTCCCCCGGGGCCCGCCACCCTGGGGGCCTGGCCCTGGTCTCGGTGTCACAGGGGGCCCGTAGGCTCCTGGGATGGCTCGGACGGTCGCCGCTCCCGCTGACGCGCTGGCGCCGTTCAGCGCGCCGGTGCGGGAGTGGTTCTCGACGTCGTTCGGGGCCCCCACCGACGCCCAGGCCCGGGGCTGGCCGGCCATCGCCGCCGGCGAGCACACCCTGATCCTGGCCCCCACCGGGTCGGGCAAGACGCTCACGGCGTTCCTGTGGGGCATCGACTCGCTGATGCGGAACCCCCGCCGGCTCGACGGCCGGGGCAAGCCCACCACCGGCACCCGCATCGTCTACCTCTCGCCGCTGCGGGCGTTGGCCGTCGACGTCGACAAGAACCTCCGGGCCCCCCTCAAGGGCATCCGTCTGGCCGCTGAGCGGTCCGGCGAGACGCTCGTCGAGCCGACGGTGGCGCTCCGCACCGGCGACACGTCGCAGGAGGAGCGCCGAGCCCTCCAACGCACGCCGCCCGACATCCTGATCACCACCCCCGAGTCGCTCTACCTGATGCTCACCAGCGCGGTGCGGGAGACGCTGGTCGACGTCGAGGCCGTGATCATCGACGAGATCCACGCCGTGGCCGCCACCAAGCGGGGCTCGCACCTGGCCCTCACCCTCGAACGGTTGGAGGAGGTCGCGGCCCGCCCGCCGCAGCGCATCGGGCTGTCCGCCACCCAGCGCCCGCTCGACGAGATCGCCCGCTTCCTCGGCGGCTACGACGACGACGGCCAGCCCCGACCGGTCACCATCGTCGACGCCGGCACCCGCAAGCAGCTCGACGTCGAGGTCATCGTCCCGGTCGACGACATGGCCGACCTGGGCCAGCCCGTCCCGTCCGGAGGTGGTGCTCCCGGTGGCCCCGACGCGCCCCCGAGCGGCCCGGCGTCGGCCGGTCCGGCCCGGCGCAGCATCTGGCCGTCGATGCACCCCGAGCTGCTCGACCTGGTCCGCGCCCACCGCAGCACCCTGATCTTCGTCAACGCCCGACGGCTGGCCGAGCGGCTCGCCACCCGGCTCAACGAG
>CAYQGF010000297.1:0-5127 GCA_964416885.1 uncultured Iamiaceae bacterium | reverse complement strand
CCAGACAGGGTTGCTTGACCGGGCACGTCCGACAGATCTCCTTGGCCCGCACCTCCCGAGCGGCCTTCTCGTCACGGCGCTCGAAGGTGGTCGGGGGATAGAAGACAGCCGCGTGCGGGCCACGGCAGGCAGCTCGCAACTGCCACTCGTCCTCGGTTCGTAGTGCGCTCACGTGCGACCCCTTTCGGACCGACCCCATCCGGTGATCGGCCCACCACGGGTGGATGCTGCGGGGCCACCGATGGGCCCCGGGGGCCATCGACCCTAGGACTGGGGTCACACGTTCACAAGAGAACATTCGCGAACTCGCGCTACCTGACGCGAACGGCAACACGTTCTCGTTCTGTCCGGGAAGACCCAGGTCAGGGCTCTGAGCGCCGCTCACGGTGATCACGGGCCGCGCCCTCGAGCGGCTCGACCTCGAGCAGCAGGCCGTCGACCTCCACCACCCGCACGGGGTCGCCCACGGCCACCGGCGTGGCCCGGTTGGTGCGGGCCCGCCAGGGGGCGCCGCGCACCGTCACCACGCCCTCGGGCGAGATCTCGGTGACGGCCTCGCCCTCCTCGCCGATCATCCAGCCCCGGCCGATGGTGGGTGTGGAGAAGCGGGTCCGCACCATCGCCGGCATCGCCCCGATCACGAAGATCAGCATCCCGCCGATGCCGACGAGGAGCGTGATCCACGAGAGCGACAGCCCGTCGTAGAGGAAGAAGGACCCGATGACGAGGGCGACGGTGCCGATGCCGGTCCACACCCGGGGGACCCCGGTCTGGACGTCGATGGCGTAGGCGAGCACCGTGCCCACCAGGAGGGCGACGGCCCACCCCCGGGCCGGCAGCACCGCCAGGCCGTAGCAGGCGAGGACGGTGCACCCGGCGCCGACCACGCCGGCGATGCCGATGCCGGCGGTGAACAGCTCGAAGACGATGAGGGCGAGCCCGGTGAGCAGGAGCAGATAGGCCACGGGCGGGCTGGCCACGGTGTGCAGGAGCTGGTCGGTGAGCGGGAGCTTGGAGAACACCGGCCGGGACTCGCCGGTCACGGTGCGCTGCGGGCGCCCCTCGGCGTCGTCGACCACCTCGGTCTGCACCGAGTCGAGCTCGATGATGAACGACCCCAGGGTCGGTGCGGCGTGGTCGGCCAGGCCCAGCTCGAGGGCCTGGTCGGCGGTGACGGTGCCGTCCTCCAGGCGGTCCAGGTTCTCCTGGAAGGCGGGCGTGAAGCGGTCGACGGCCACCACCGGGTCCCCGAGGGCGCCCATCCGACTGCCGTCGGACACGCCCACCGCACAGGCAACGGCGGCGATCTGGGCGATGCCCTCGGTGGCCCGGGAGCCGGAGGGGCCGACCCACACGCCGACGGCGATCGGCGCCGTGCGCACCTTCTCGACCAACTCGGCCACCCGGGCGTCGTCGACCACCGTGCCCCGGCTGTTGACCTGGAGGACCAGCCAGGAGACCCGGGCCTCGGCGGCGTCGTCGATGCTGCGCTCGACGAAGCGGGCCAGCACCGGGTCGAGCAGGCCGCTGACGGTGACGACGGCGAGGCGCCCCTCCCCGGCCTCGGCCCGCTCCGAGCACGAGGTGGGCGCGTCGGCACCGCCGTCGTCGCCCGACTGCGCCGCCGCCGGCCCCCCGAGCAGGAGGGCGCCCGCCAGCGCGACCAGGCCCAGCGCCAGCGTCAAACGCCGGGCTCGCCGGGTGGTGGTCGATAGCCTGCGCACCGAGATGCCTCCGATGGTTGGACGACGGTGACGGACGCCACGGGTGTCGACCCGTTCTTCACCGCGTCCCGGGTCGTCATCGTCGCCGGCAAGGGAGGCGTGGGCAAGACGACGGTGACCGCAGCCCTCGCCCTGGCCGCCGCTCGGCAGGGCCTGCGCCCCCTGATCGTCGAGCTGGAGGGCAAGTCCGGGCTGGCCAGCATGTTCGGACGGGAGCCCCTCGACTACAGCGAGGTGGTGCTGGCCGACGCCGCCACCACCGGCGCGGGCGAGGTCCGGGGCCGCACCCTCACGCCCGACGACGCCCTGGTCGAGTACCTCCAGGACCTCGGGCTGGGCCGGCTGTCGCGCCGCCTGGTGTCGACCGGCGTGCTCGACATGGTCGTGACCGCCGTGCCCGGGCTCCGGGACCTCGTCGTGCTGGGCAAGGTCAAGCAGATCGAGCAGCGGATGGCGGGCGGCGATGCCGAAGCGCCCGACGTGGTGTTCATCGACGCCCCCGCCGCCGGGCACGCCATCACCTTCCTGCGCTCGTCCCAGGGGCTGGTCGACGCCGTGCGGGTCGGGCCGATCCGGGCCCAGGCCCTCGACGTCCAGGCCATGTTGTCCGACGGCGCCCGCACCCAGGTCGTGCTGGTCACCCTGCCGGAGGAGACACCGGTCAACGAGCTGGTCGAGACCGCCTTCAGCCTGGAGGACGAGGTCGGCGTCAGCCTCGGCCCGGTGGTCGTCAACGGCCTGTACCCGACGATCGACGGGCTCGACGCCGACCCGACCGAGGCGGCCGAGGCCGCCGGCGCCTCGCTGCGGAAGGGGGAGGCCGAGGCCCTCGCCGCCGCGGCCGACTTCCGCCGGCACCGCATCGCCCTCCAGGCCGAGCAGCTCGCCCGCCTCGACGAGGGCCTGCCGCTCCCCCAGGTCCGCCTGCCGTTCCTGTTCGAGGCCGAGCTCGACCCCGAGGGGCTGGGCGTGCTGGCCGACGCCGTGCTCGCCGGGCTGGCCGCGGCCACGGAGGCGACGCAATGAGCGGGGAGGTCCCGGCGACCCTGGGCGAGCTGGTCGGTGAGGCCGAGATCGTCATCTGTTGCGGGTCCGGTGGTGTCGGCAAGACCACCACCGCCGCGGTGCTCGCCCTCCAGGCCGCCCGCGACGGCCGGCGCGCCGTGGTGGTCACCATCGACCCGGCCCGGCGGCTGGCCGACGCCCTCGGCATCGCCGGCATCGGCAACACCCCGACCCGCATCGACGGCGACTGGCCGGGCGAGCTGTCGGCGGTGATGCTCGACACCAAGTCGACCTTCGACGAGGTCGTCCAGCGCTACGCCGGCGACGAGGAGCAGGCCGAGCGGATCCTCTCCAACCGCTTCTACCGCAACATCTCCGGCGCCCTCTCCGGCACCCAGGAGTACATGGCGATGGAGAAGCTGTACGAGCTCCAGTCCGACGAGGCCTTCGACCTGGTCGTGGTCGACACCCCGCCGACCCGCCACGCCCTCGACTTCCTCGACGCGCCCCGCAACCTCACCCGGGTGCTCGACCACCGGCTCTACCGCATCCTCACCTCCCCGACCCGGGGCGTGATGAAGGCGGTCAACAAGGCGACGACCACCTTCATCCGCCAGGTCACCAGGGTGATCGGGGCCGAGGTGTTCGACGACGCCATCGCCTTCTTCCAGGCCTTCGAGGGGATGGAGGACGGCTTCCGGGCCCGGGCCGGCGCCGTGCTGGAGCTGCTCGACGACCCCCGCACCGCGTTCGTGCTCGTCGCCTCACCCCGCCGCGACACGGTGGACGAGGCCCGGTTCTTCGCCGAGAAGCTGGCCGAGTCGGCGATCCCGGTGGCCGGGCTGGTGGTCAACCGCGTCCACCCCCTCTTCAGCGACCAGTTGGCCGAGTCGCTGCGCGAGCGGGCGCACCACTTCGTCGGCACCGACCTGGGCGGGCTCTACGCCAACCTGGCGGACTTCGCCCTGATCCGGTCCCGCGAGGAGCAGCACCTGGAGGGCCTGGCCGAGCAGGTCGCCCCGGCCCCGATCGCCCGGGTGCCGTTCCTCCGCTCCGACGTCCACGACCTCGACGGCCTCACCGAGATCGCCACCCACCTCTTCTCCCCCACCTGACCGGCCGTACGCGACGTGCCAGGCACATCGCGTCCGTCACGCGCACGTGGTGTCAGACACCACGTGCGCGTCAGCAGTCGTCGGTGGCGGGCTCGTCGGCGAAGCGGGCCTGGACCCACGCGGTGACCTCGGCGTCGGAGAGGTCGACGACGCTGTTGTGGTCGGCCTCGGGCACGTCGAGCCGCTCGACGGTGTTCCCCAGGCCGCAGAGCCGGGCGAAGAGGGCGTCGGTGCGGGCCGGCACGACCAGGATGTCCTGGCCGCCCTGGACCAGGAGCATGGGTGCATCGGAGGCGACCTGGCCGGGGTCGTTCTCGGCCAGCCAGGCCCGGCCGACGTCGGTGGCGCGCGGGTCGCCATCCGGGAAGAAGTCGGGGTCGGCCGCGACCGCGGGCAGGGCTTCGAGGATGTCCAGGACGCACCCCTGGGCGATCACGTCCGTGGCCGCCAGCCCGGCGGGGCTCAGGTAGTCGCCCAGGTTCACGGTCGAGTCCTGCGCCGCCAACCCGACCATCACCATGGTGGTGATGACCTTCAACTGGAGCTCGTCGCCGTAGCTGCTGCCCAGCTCGGCGCCGGGCGCCATGGCCACGGTGCCGAGCAGTTCGGCGTCGGGCAGGCGCTCGGCAGCCCGCTCGGCGGTGACGAGGGCGGCATGCCCGCCCTGGGAGACGCCGGTCATCACCCAGCGGTCGCCGACGCCCAGGTCGAGCGACCGGGCCGCCGCGACCAGGTCGATCACGGCGTTGCCCTCGGCCGCGGCCGAGAGGTACGGGTGGATCTCACCGACGGGGCCCAGGCCGATGTAGTCGGGCTGGACCAGCACGCCCTCGACGCCGAAGGCCGGCGGCACGGCGGGGGCCCGGCTCGGCGCGCATTGCGGGGCCAGGCCGCTCGTGCCGTGGCCCCAGGCCAGCACCGGCCAGCCGCCGTCGGGCGCTTCGGTCGTGGGGGCGTAGACCAGGCCGGTGGCGAGCCGCGGCGCATCGTAGGAGTCGGTCGAGAGGTACATGACCCGGAGGCCGACCTGGCCGTCCGGCGCCTCCACCTCCATGGTGCGGACGACGTCGCCCGGCTCACCTTCGGGCTGCGGGTCGGGCAGGACGTAGAAGTCCTCGAGCGACCCGGTGAACTCCTCGGCCGTGGCGGCCGGCGCGTCGGTGGCGGTGGTCGTCGTCGGGTCGTCCGACGCGGTGTCGTCGCCGCCGTCGCTGCTGCAGGCCCCGGTGAGGAGGGCGACGACGAGGGCGAGGCTGGGCAGGATGCGGCGCACGAGCGGTGGA
>CAYQGF010000296.1:0-5143 GCA_964416885.1 uncultured Iamiaceae bacterium | reverse complement strand
CTACGACTGGAACTTCTGCTGGAAGGTCTGGGACGACCTGCGCGCCGCGGCCGACGCGGGCGAGCTGCCCACCGCGGCCATCGGCGACACCGCCGCCCACACCAGCAACGGCGAGTGGAGCGACGGCACGCCGATCGCCCCGCTCACCGTCCGCCCCGACGCCCCGATCGGCCCCTGACCCCTGGCCCCGGGCCCCGGGCCCTGGCCCGTCGGCACACAATGGGGTCAGACCCCATTGTGTGCCGTCGTCTGTCAGGTGTAGACGAGGGTGCCGTCGTCGAGGTCGGCGGTGGCCAGGGCCTGCTTCTCGGCGGCGTACTCGGCGCCCCAGGTCCACGGGTCGTGGTCGCCCTGCTTGGGCATCAGGTGCAGCGACCGGGTCAGGTAGCCGGGGTTGAAGTTGTCGGGGTCGACCCAGCCTCGGCGGTCCATGTCCTTCTCGTCGGGCCGGAGGGTGGGCACGACCTTGCGGGCGCCGGTCTCCTCCATGTGGCCGAGGAGGCGGCACACGAAGTCGCTGATGATGTCGGCCCGCAGGGTCCAGCTGGCCCGGAAGTAGCCGAACACGTAGGCCAGGTTGGGCAGCTCGGTGAACATGATCCCCCGGTAGGTGACCAGCTCGGCCGGGTCGATGACGGTGCCGTTCACGACGAAGTCGATGTTGCCGAGCACCGAGAGGTCGAACCCGGTGGCGGTGACGACGATGTCGGCCTCGAGGTGCTCACCGGAGCTGACGGTGATCCCGGTCGGGGTGAACCGGTCGATGGTGTCGGTGACCACCGAGACCTTGCCCTCCCGGACCTTGGTGAACAGGTCACCGTCGGGCAGCGCGGCCAGGCGCTGCTGCCAGACCCGGTAGGCCGGGGTGAAGTGGGTCTCGACGTCGAAGCCCTCGGGGAGCTGCTCCCGGACGGCCTCGATCAGCATCGTCTTGGCCTCCTCCGGGTACTGGGCGGCCGCGGCGTTCATCTCGTCGGTCATCTGGAGGATCTGGCGACGGACGATCTCGTGGGTCCACTCGGGCGGGACGTCGAGGCCGCGCAGGGTCTCGGCCAGCTCGTTGACGTTGGGCCGGGCGATGAAGTACGTCGGCGACCGCTGGAGCATCGTGACGTGGGCCGTCTCGTCGGCGATGGCGGGCACGAGCGTCGCCGCCGTGGCCCCCGAGCCGATCACCACGACCCGCTTGCCGGCGAGGTCGATGTCCTCGGGCCACGTCTGCGGATGGACGACCTGGCCCTCGTAGTCCTCGAAGCCCTCCCAGGTCGGCGTGTGGCCCTGGGCATGCTGGTAGTAGCCCTGCCCCATCCACAGGAACCCGCAGGTGAACTGCACCGGCTCGTCGGTGGCCAGGTCCGTCGCGGTGACGGTCCAGCGCATGGTGTCGTCGGACCACGAGGCCTCCTCGACCCGGTGCCCGTACCGGATGTGCCCGGCCAGGTCGTTCTCGTCGATGACCTCGCCCAGGTACTCCATGATCGCCCCACCGGTCGCGATCGGGTGCCCCATCCACGGCTTGAACCGGTAGCCGAAGGTGAACAGGTCGCTGTCGGAGCGGATGCCGGGGTAGCGGTGCAGCCACCACGTGCCACCGAAGGTCGGGTGCGCCTCCAGCATCACGAAGGAGGTGCCAGGCCGCTGGTCCTGGAGGTGGTAGGCGGCGCCGATGCCCGAGATGCCGGCCCCGACGATCAACACGTCGACGTGCTCGGGCTGCGCGGTGTCGCTCATCGGTCCTCGGATCTCTCGAAGGGGCCGGGCTGGCCGCCGACATCGTGGACCGGGTTCGGGCCCCGCTGCCAAGCCGGAGCGCCCCCCAACCTCGAACTTTGAGCGGAAAAGACCGCTGAGCGGAACAAAGCACTCAAAGTTCGCAGTGATGAGGCGGGTCGTACCATCGTCGACCATGCGCGCCGTCGTCATCGGGGCCGGGGCCTGGGGGCTGCCGGCCGCCGCCGAGCTGGCCCGTCGGGGCCACACCGTCACCCTGGTCGACCGGTACGGGCCGGCCAACGACCTGTCGTCCTCGCCGGGGCCGACCCGCATCTGGCGGCTGGCCCACCCCGACGGCGTGCGGGCCCGGCTGGCGGTGCGGAGCGTCGAGGCCATGGAGCGGCTGGCCGAGCGGTCGGGGCGGGAGGTGTTCCTGCGCCGGGGCCTGCTCTGGCGCGACGACGAGACGGTCGACGCCGTGGCCGCGGCGCTGGCCTCGGTGGGCGCCAAGCACACGGCGGTCGACGCTGCCGACGTGGGCCGCTTCCTCCCCGGGCTGCGGCCCGACCACCGCGACGCGGTCTTCCAGCCCGAGGCCGGCCCGGTCCTCGCCGCCGCCTCGATGACCGCCCAACAGGACCTGTTCACCGCCGCCGGCGGCACGCTCGACGTGGGCCGCACCGTCAGGGCCGTCGACCCCCGGGCCGGTGGCGGCGTGCGGGTCACCGGCGACGACGACCTGGCCCTCGACGCCGACGTCGTGGTGGTGGCCCCCGGCCCCGGCGCCGTCGCCCTCCTGCCGGCCCTCGGCCTCGACCTGCCCCTGGAGCCCCGGCTGGAGCAGGTCGTGCACTTCGGGCCGGCGGGCAGCACGGTCACCAACGACATGGCCTGCTGGTTCGACGGCCCGGTGGGCGACGAGCCCGGCCTCTACGCCATGTGCACCCCGGGGCGGGGCTACAAGCTGGGGCTCGACCGCGCCATCCGGCCCTACGTCGAGGGCGACCACGACCGCACGCCCGACGCCGGCCTGATGGCCGCGGCGCGCGACCGGGTGCGGCGGGACCTGCCGTCGCTCGACCCGACGCCGCGCGACGCCCAGGTCTGCTCGTGGACCATGGCGCCCGACAGCCGCTTCGTGGTCGACGTCCTCCCCGGGGGCATCGTGCTGGCCTGCGGCGACGGCGGCGAGGGGTTCAAGTTCTCGGCCCTGATGGGCGAGGTCCTGGCCGACCTGGCCGAGGGCGCGACCCCCGACCCCGACGTGGCGACCTTCGGCCTGGCCCGCTTCGCCGACGGCTACCCCACCGCCCCCCACGTCCTCGGCCGCTGACCAAAGGGCACACAATGGGGTCAGACCCCATTGTGTGCATCGGAGCACCACCCGGAATACTTGCGCGAGCAAGTAGGTTGTCGTCGGCATGAGCACCATCGAACTGGGCCTCGACACCTTCGGGGACGTCACCGTCGACGCCGAGGGGCAGCCGGTCCCCCATCCCCAGGTCATCCGCAACGTCGTCGAGCAGGCCGTCCGAGCCGACGAGCTGGGCCTCGACGGCTTCGGGCTGGGTGAGCACCACCGGCCCGACTTCGCCGTCTCCGCCCCCGACGTCGTGCTGGCCGCCATCGCTGCCCGTACCGAGCGCATCAAGGTCGGCACCGCCGTTACCGTCCTCAGCTCCGACGACCCGATCCGGGTCTTCCAGCGCTTCGCCACCCTCGACGCCCTGAGCGAGGGGCGGGCCGAGGTGATCCTGGGCCGGGGCTCGTTCACCGAGTCGTTCCCCCTGTTCGGCCACGACCTGGCCGACTACGAGGTGCTGTTCGAGGAGAAGCTCGACCTGTTCGCCCAGCTGCTCCGGGAGGAGCCGGTGACCTGGTCGGGCACCACCCGGCCGCCGCTCACCGACCAGCGCGTCTACCCGACCACCGTGGCCGGGCTCAAGGCGTGGGTCGGCGTGGGCGGCAGCCCCGAGTCGGTGGTGCGGGCGGCCCGCCACGGCCTGCCGCTCGTGCTGGCCATCATCGGCGGCGACCCGCTGCGCTTCGCCCCCTTCGCCGACCTGTACCGACAGGCCCTCGACGAGCTGGGTCGGCCGGCGCAGCCGATCGCCGTCCACAGCCCCGGCCACGTCGCCGCCACCGACGAGCAGGCCCGGGACGAGCTGTGGCCGCACTACCAGGCCATGCACGCCCGCATCGGCGCCCAGCGGGGCTGGCCTCCGATGACCCGGGCCCAGTTCGAGGTGGCCGCCGGGCCGTCCGGCGCCCTCGCCGTCGGCTCACCGGAGACGGTGGCGGCCAAGGTCGTCCGGGCCGTCACCGGGCTCGGCGCCCAGCGCTTCAACCTCAAGTACAGCCACGGCACGCTGCCCCATCCCCTGCTGATGCAGAGCATCGAGCTGTTCGCCACCGAGGTCGCCCCCCGGGTGCGCGAGCAGGTCGGCGCCACCGCCGCGGCGTGAGCTCGTACGGAAGGTGCCTGGCACCTTCCGTACGGCTACAGCCCGAGGCCGTCCTTCAGCAGCTTGATGTCGTCGGCGCGATGGGCGTCGGAGGTCTCGCAGATCACCGGGGCATTGGCGGTGCGGACGACCTCGACCAGGACGTCGGGGTCGATCGTGCCGTGGCCCAGGTTGGCGTGGCGGTCGCGGCCGGACCCGGCCTCGTCGCGGGAGTCGTTGCAGTGCACCAGGTCGATGCGGCCGGTGATGGCGATGATGCGCTCGGCGGCCGAGGCCAGCTCCTCCCCGGCGGCGTGGGCGTGGCAGGTGTCGAGGCAGAACCCGATGCCGCTGTCGCCGATGTGGTCCCACAGCCGGGCGATGGTGTCGAAGTGCCGGGCCATGGCGTGGTCGCCGCCGGCGGTGTTCTCCAGGTAGACGGGGACCTCGCTCTCGAGCTGGTCCATGGCCTTGCGCCAGCGCACGAAGCCCTCGTCCTCGGAGTCGTCGGCGGTGACGTGGCCGCCGTGGACGATCACCGCCGCGGCCCCGATGTCGGCCGCCGCCTCGCAGGTCTGCTGGAGGATCTTGCGGCTGGGGATGCGGATCCGGTTGTTGGCCGAGGCCACGTTGATCGGGTACGGGGCGTGGACGTACACCGGGATGGGCGACGCCCGGAGGGCATCGGCGTCGGGCCGGGGCGGCGGCTTCTTCCAGCTCTGCGGGTCGCCCAGGAACATCTGGAAGCACTCCGCCCCCTCGGCCAGGGCGGTGGCGATGGGGTCGCCGTCGGAGTGGACGTGGGAGCCGACCTTCATGGCACCCACCGTAGCGACGGCCCGACGGCCCGCGAGCAGGTGTCGCGAGTTGGTGTCTGACACCAAGTGCGCGTCAGAGGTCGTCGTTGAGGTTGCCGGAGCGGAGGCCCTCCAGGTCGAGGGTGACCCGGCGGTAGCCGGCGCCCTTGACCGCGGCGACGACGTCGG
>CAYQGF010000295.1:0-5164 GCA_964416885.1 uncultured Iamiaceae bacterium | reverse complement strand
CGTAGCCGTCGGGGAAGATCACGTGCTCGACGGTCCAGAGCGACTCGAAGCCGGCCGCTTCGGCCCCCTGGGCCAGCTCGACCAGGCCCTCCCGCCCGGCGAAGGTCATGGTGTTGGCGAAGATGATCCCGAACCGCATGCCGGGGAACCTACGACGTCTCCGCACCCGACGCCGCTGTTCGGTGCGCCTAACATCCCTCGGGGGCCGACGACGGAGGACGCCATGCAACCGAAGGTGGGACGCCGGGCGTTCCTGGTCGGGGTGGGCGCGGTGGCGGTGGCCGCGGCCTGCTCGGGAGGGAGCCGGGCCGACGACGAGCCGACGACCACCCGGGCCGGGACCGCGGCCGACGGGCCCGCGGGTGCCACCGACGAGCCGGTCTTCGAGGGGCGGGCCCTCCTGCTCGGCGAGGAGTACCTGCTCGCCGATGCCCTCGCCCTGGGCGTGGTCCCGGTGGCCTCGACGGCGACGGTGGCCGAAGCCGGCTTCGTCGGCATCGAGGGCTACGACACCTCCGCCATCGAGGTCCTGGAGAACACCGACGAGGACCTGGAGTCGCTCGTCGTCCTCGACACCGATGTCGTCGTCGCGGCCCAGTACGTGGTCGATGCGCTCGGGGCTGCGGCCCTGGCGCCCTTCGGCGAGCTGACCGTCGTGCCCGAGGGCGCCACCGAGGAGGAGACGCTCCAGATCCTGGCCGACGTGTTCGGCCGCCAGGAGCAGGCCGACGCCCTGCTCGCCGACCTGGCCGCGGCGCGGGAGCGGGCGAGCGCGGAGATCCCGGCCCAGAGCGTGTCGGTCGTGGCGATCTACCCGGGCCCGTCGGTCGCGGTGTTCGTCGACGGCCCCTGGGCGGTGCCGCAGACCCTGCTCGACGCCGGGTGCACCCTCGTCCCCGACGCCTCCGAGGCCCACGACGGGCAGGGCCGGGTGTACCTCTCGCTCGAGAACCTCGACCTGATCGCCGGCGACTCCGTCATCCTCCTGACGGCGCCGGAGGTCGAGGGCGAGTCGGGAGCGATCGAGGACATCCTCGCCGATCCCCTCTGGACCGAGCTGCCGGGCCCGGCCGCCGGTCGGGTCCACGAGCTGGACCGGCTGGGCTACCCCGGCGTGGAGGGCCGGATCCGGCTGGTCGACGACCTCATCGAGGTCCTGGGCTGAGGGCGAGGGTCGCGACCCGGCGCCGAGCGTCGCCACCGAGCTCGACCACCCGGGCACGCGCGGCCCGGGCCACCGCGGTCAGCGCCGCCGCAGCGAGGGCGAAGCCGACGGCCAGGGCCACGACGAGCGGCACCGCCAGCGGGTGGAGGACGCCGACGATGCCGTCGAGGGCGGCGTCGGGCCGGGTGACGACGTGCCACGAGTGCAGCCGGGGGATCCGGCCCAGCACCACGCCGAACCCGCACGCCAGGTGGAGGCCGGCCCGGACGAGCGTCCGCCGGCGGGCCAGGCCCGGGGTGCGGGCGAGGGCCCGGTCGACCTGGGCCAGGGCGACGGCGTAGCAGCCGACACCCCACACCACGAGCCCGGCCAGCGCCGCGGTCGGCACCATGTCCGACACCGGCGTGCCCGGGTTGTCCACCAGCAGGTTCCGCAGGTGGATCATGTCGGTGACCACGTAGGGAGCGTTCGGCAGGAACAGGACGAAGAGCACCACGCCGGCCCACCACGCCACCGTCCGGCGCCACGGTCGGTGGAACAAGGCGACCGCCAGCGCCGCCGGGATGGTGGCCAGGGTGGCGTTGAACACCATCCACGGCCCCGACCCGATGGCGACGTCGGCGACCAGGGTGACGTACCGGTCCAGCAGCTCGACCATCCCGCATGATCGCGCCCCGGCGCCGCCTCGGGGCCGCGCCACCCGTCCCGTAGGTTGCACGACGTGCAGGAGGCGCTGTTCGGCCGGGAGGAGGTCGTCGACCCGACGTGGTCGGTAGCCGACCTGTCGCAGGCGATCGGCCGGGTGCTGGAGCAGGCGTTCCCGGGCGAGGTGTGGGTCCGGGGCGAGATCCGGGAGCTGCCCCCGCCCGGCGACGGACGCCGCGCCCGACCGCACCTCTACTTCGACCTGGTCGAGCCCGGCCCCCCCGGCCAGCGGCCCCGTGCCGTCCTCCCCGTCGTGCTCTGGAGCACCGACCGCCGACGGGTGAACGCCGACCTCCGCCGCTCCGGCGCCCGGGTCAGCGCCATGGACAACGGCGTCGAGGTCCGCATCCGGGGCCGCATCCGCTGGTGGGCGCCCGGGGGCCGGGCCCAGCTCCAGATGACCGGGATCGACCCGGAGTACACGCTGGGCCGGCTGGCCGCCGACCGGGCCGCGGTGCTGACCGCCCTCGGGGCCGACGACCTGCTCGACCGCAACGCCGGCCTGGCGCTCCCCCTCGTCCCCGAGCGCGTCGGCCTGGTGACCAGCCTGGGCAGCGCCGCCCACGCCGACGTCCACCGGGTCCTGCACCGGGCCGGGCTGGCCCGCCTCCTCGTCGAGGCCGACGCCCGTACCCAGGGGCCGGCGGCGGCCGAGACCGTCCCGCTGGCGATCGCCGCGGTGGTCGAGGCCGGGGCCGAGGTGGTGCTGCTGGTGCGGGGCGGCGGGGCGCGGGTCGAGCTGGCCTGCTTCGACTCCGAGGTGATCGCCCGGGCGGTCGCCACCTGCCCGGTGCCCGTGCTCACCGGCATCGGCCACGACGTCGACGACAGCGTCGCCGACCGCGTCGCCCACACCGCCTGTGCCACGCCGACCGCCGCCGCGGTGCTGGTCGTCAGCCGGGTCGCCGAGGCCCGGGACCGGATGGAGGCGACGTGGGCGGCGGTGGCGGCGTGCGCCCGTCGGGCGGTGGGGGCCGAGGACGACCGGCTCGCGGCCCTCGGCCGGCACATCTCCAACCACGCCGCGGCCTCGCTCCGCACCGCCGAGGCCGAGCACCGGGCCGCGACCGCCCGGCTCCGCCGACGGGGGCCGGCCGCCCTGGTCCACGCCTCGGCCCGGCTGACCGCGACCGGGGCCGCCCTCGGGCGGGGGGCGCAGCGCGACCTGGTGGCCGCCGGGCGGGCCGTCGAGACGGCGGCGGCGCGGGTGGCCCGCCGGCCCGGGCCGCGCCTCGACCGGGCCGAGCGCGACCTCGCCGCCGTCGACGCCCGGGTGCGGGCCGTCGACCCGGCCCTGGCCCTGGCCCGGGGGTGGTCGATCACGACCACCGCCGACGGCCACCTCGTCCGTGACCCCGCCGACGTGGCCCCCGGCGACGAGCTCGTCACCCGGCTGGCGGGCGGAGCGGTCCGCAGCCGGGTGGTCGATGAGCAAGGATCGACCGATGGCTGACGCGACCTCTGCCACCGGCCCGACCCCGGACACCGGCCCCGAGCCGGCCGGCTACGCCCAGGCCATGGCCGAGCTGGAGGCGATCCTGGCCGAGATCGAGGACGACGCCGTCGACGTCGACGTGCTGACGGCCAAGGTCGCCCGGGCCGCCCACCTGGTCCGCTGGTGCCGGGCCCGGATCGACGGGGCCAAGGTCGACGTCGAGCGCATCATCGACGACCTGGTCGACGACGAGTAGCGGCGCTCAGGCGGGGGCCGGTCCGTCCAGGGCCTGGTCGCCGTAGAGCATCCGGGCCATGGCGTCGAGGTCGGGGCCCCGACGGACGTGCATGCCGCCGTCGACCGAGAGGGCGACGCCGCTGACCCAGCTCGACTCGGGGCCGGCGAGGAAGCGGACGGCCGCGGCGATGTCGTCGACGTGGCCGACCCGGGCCACCGGCATCTGGGCCAGGTAGTCGTCGACGACGCCGGGCGCGTTGATCAGGTGGTCGCCCAGGTCGGTCTGCACCAGCCCGGGCCGCACCGAGTTGACCCGGACGCCCTGCCGGCCCAGCTCGTCCGCGGCCACCTCGACCAGGCTGTCGATGCCGGCCTTGCTGGCGCAGTACGGGCCCATCCAGCGATGGCTGCGGAGACCGGCGATCGAGGAGATCGTCACGATCGCCCCGCCCCGACCGGTGGCGACCATCGCCGCGGCGGCGTGCTTGAGCCCGAGAAAGGTGCCGGTCAGGTTGCAGTCGACGACCCGGCGCCACTCCTCCACCGGGAGCGACGTGACCGGCCCGAGGGTGCCGGTGCCGGCGGCCAGGACGGCGATGTCGAGGCCGATCCCCTCGCTGGCGACCGCCACGGCCGAGGCGACCTGGTCCTCCTCGGCCACGTCCGCCGCCGCGAACCGCACCTCGGCGCCCTCGGGGGCCCGGGCCGCCAGCTCGTCGGCCGCGGCCGCCAGGACGTCGGCCCGCCGACCCACCAGGGTGACGGTGGCACCGTCGGCGAGCAGGGCCTCGGCGGAGGCCCGGCCGATGCCGGTGCCACCCCCGGTCACCAGGGCGGCTCGGCCGGAGAGCGGGAGCGGGGACGGGGTCATGGGGGCACCTCGGCAGGGTCGGCGGCGCCGGGAAGCTAGTGCCTCGGCCGACCGGGGGGCCGGGGCCGACCGGCGCACCGTCTCACCCGTCGGGACGAACCACGGCCGGGCACATGACAGACTTCCCCTCGTCCCCCACCGAGAGGTGCGCAGTGCCCCCGACCGATGCCCACGACCAGGTCGTCCTGACGCTCCCCGCCGCGCCGGAGTTCGTGCGGCTGGCCCGGCTGACGTGTGCGGGTCTGGCGACCCGCATCGGCATGGGCTACGACGAGGTCGAGGACCTTCGCATCGCCGTCGGCGAGGCCTGTTCGCTCCTGATCGGGCCCGGCGACCGGGGCGGCACCCTGTCCCTGACCTTCACGCTGGAGCCGCAGGCGGTCTCGGTGGTGGTCGTGGGGCACTTCGACCAGGCCGACCTGGGGGTGGGCGACGCCAGCCTGTCCGACCAGATCCTGGAGGCGGTCGTCGACGAGCACGATGTCGACCTGGGGACCGAGACGGTCACCCTCACCAAGCGTCACGGCGGCGCCCGGGGCGGGGAGGCCGAGCTCAGGTGACGGTGCTCACCCGTGCGGGTTGGGAGCAGCGGTGAGCCTGGACGACGAAGAGCGGGAGCACCTCCGGGACCGCTTCCGGGCCTACCGGGAGACCGGCGACCGGGCGATCCGGGACGAGCTGATCGAGGCCCACCTGCGCCTGGCCGAGCACCTGGCCCGCCGGTTCAACAACCGGGGCGTGCCCCTGGAGG
>CAYQGF010000294.1:0-5204 GCA_964416885.1 uncultured Iamiaceae bacterium | reverse complement strand
GCCCGCAGCTTCTCGGCGTCGCCGTAGGGCTCGGCGTGGAAGGCGACCTGGGCGGCGGTGAAGGAGTCGGGCGCACCCCACAGGCGGTGGCCGTACATCGGGGCGACCCAGCCCCGGCGCCGCTCGACGGTGTCCAGCTCGGCGAGGAGGGCCTCGGGCTCGGTGGCCTGGCGGCGGAAGTAGTCGGACTGGGCCCGGCGCACGGCGCGGTCGTCGGGCAGCAGGCCGGCCGCGGCGTAGACGTTCTCCAGGATCGGGGTGACCGTGTTGAACACGACCTGGTGGGTGACGAAGCCGGGGAACCGCAGCCCGAGGTCGTAGAGCACGACGCCGCCCACGTCGCCCCCCGCCACCGCACACGTCTCGTGGCCGAGGACGTCGTGGACCAGGGCGTGGCAGTCCATGGCGAAGGCGGCGATGTCGTAGAAGCCGTCGCCGGCCAGCCCGGAGTCGCCGTGGCCCCGCAGGTCGGGGACGATGACCTCGTACCCGGCGGCGGCCAGCGGCTCGACGTTCCGCCACCAGATCCGCTTGGTCTCCGGGTAGCCGTGGAGCAGCAGCAGCGGCCACCCGCCCACGCCCTCCCGCACGTAGGCCAGCTCGACCTTCCCGCGGACCTCGGCCCGGTGGACGGTGAACCGGTCGGGGTCGATGTCGGCGTCGATGTCAGGCGCGGGAGCCATGGCGCGGCATCCTCCCACGTCTCCCCCGTTCTGACCGACGAACGCGCCGGAAACCGCCTCCTCCCCGGTCAGAACCACGGACGTACCACCGCCCTCCGGTTCTGACCGACGAAAGCGCCGAGAACGGCCTCGTGGACGGTCAGAACGGCGCGGGGTTTGGGGCCGGCGGGACGAGCACAGAATCAGGCTCTATGCGCCCGGACATCGAACGGGCCGTCGCCGAGCAGGCCCGATCTCAGCTCGGCCTGATCACCCGTCCCCAGGCCCGAGCGGCCGGCCTCTCGAACGCGGCGATCCGTCGTCGGGTCGCGAGGGGGACGTGGTCCACCGTCGGTCGCCAGACCTACCTCGCCGCCCCGATCCGGCCCAGCCCGGAGGTCGAGGTCCTCGCCGCCGCGCTGGACCTCGACGGCGTGGCGTCCCACCGCACCGCGGCCTGGCTCCACGACCTGCTGCCGCGGCCCGCCGTCATCGACATCACCGTGCCCAAGGGACGCTCGGCCGACGGCTGGACCGGCGCCACGCCCGTCCGCGTGCACACGTCGACGTCCATGCCCCCGGAGGACGTCACCGAGGTCGGCGGCATACCGACCTTCAGCATCGCCCGCACCGCGCTCGGCCTGACCGCCCTCGGGGAGGACGAGGTCCCGGCCGCGGCCGTCACCACCTTCGTCGAGGAGGCCGTCCGCCGCCGCCTCGCCACCGACACCTGGTTCTGGTGGCTGCTCGAGCGGCGGCGATGTCGAGGACGCAACGGCGTCACCCGTCTGGAGGCGGTGCTGGCCACCCGCGCCGAGCTCGGGCCCACCGAGAGCTGGCTGGAACGGGAGCTCCTCCGGGTCCTCGCCGCGGCCGGCCTGCCCCTACCCGTGGTGCAGCGCCGCATCGGCCGTCGGGGCCACTTCGTGGCGAGGGTCGACGCCGCCTACGAGCCGGGGAAGATCGTCATCGAGGCGCTCGGCTACGACGCGCACGCCACCCGGCGGCAGCAGGACCGTGACGCCGAGCGGGCCAGCGAGCTCCAGCTCCTCGGCTACGACGTCCACCAGTTCACCTACACCCACGTCACCCAGCGCCCGGCCTGGGTGGCATCGGTCGTCCGACGCGCCCTGGAGCACGCGGGCGTCCTCCCGAGCGCCGCCTGATGCCCGTCCCCGCTCGCCCGTTCTGACCGAGGAGCGCGCCGTGAACGCGCTCGTCCTCGGTCAGAACGGATGAGGCCCGACGGCACGACGGTTCTGACCGGGGAACGCGCCGAAAACCGCCTCCTCCTCGGTCAGAACGGATCAGGTCGGGAGCCACTCCAGATCGAAGCGGAAGCGGGCGCGGCCCTCGGACCACATCGGGAAGTTGGTGCCCCAGACGTTGTCGTGGAGGCAGACCCATGCCCCGGCGGCCAGGTCGGGGGCGGCCGAGCCGGACGGGTCGAGCAGTCGGGGGCGGCCCGGTGCGACCAGGGGCGCGTCGAGGGTGCGGAGGACGACGGTGCCCTCGGGGCCGGCCCACCGCACCCCCTCCCCCACGGCGTGGAGGTCCCGCCCGCCGCCGGGCACCACGTCGGCCGGGTCGACGTCCTGACCCAGCTTGTCGAGCCGCATGGTCGCCGGGTCGACGCCGGCGGGCCGGACGCCCAGCCAGGTCGCCTCGGGCAGCCGGTTGGCCGGCTTGGCGTCCCACCGCAGCTCGATGCCGAGGCGGGACGGCCCGGCGTCGGGGCTGGCGTCGGTGAGGTACACGGTGGCGACCGGGGGCGCACCCGACACCGTCGTGGCCTCGGCCGGCAGGGTCAGGGTGACGACCAGGGCCTCGACCCGGCCCGGGTCGGCGCCGGCCTCGACCCCGACCCGTCGGGACAACCGCTCGCCCTGGTGCACCGTGGCCGACTCGGGCTCCCACCAGGCGTGGACAGCGCCGGCGGCGTCGATGCCGGGCTTGGTGTTGTCCTCGACGGCCCACCACTCGTCCTCGGGCGAGCTGTGGACGTAGGCGTCCCAGTAGCGGCGGTAGTCGGACTCGTCGAAGGCCTGGTGGGCCAGCAGGGCGACCGGGTGGTCGGCGTCGGCCAGGGCCCGCCCACAGACCGTGTCGACCAGGTGCGTGATGGCGCCCGTCCCGGCGTCGACGCCGACCTCCCACCCGCCGAGCGCCACGACCGACCCCGCCGCTACGGGCGGGCCGGGGAGCCACGGCGGGACCGGGTCCTCCAGCGCCCTGAGGGTCGCCTCGGCCGACCGGCGCAGGCCGTCGCTCCCGATGGCCGCGACGGCGGCGTCGACGTAGGCCCGCTGCTCGGCCCACGACGCCTCGAACGCCTGCGTCCGGGGCTCGGCCCGCAGCTCGGCGAGGGTCGAGCGGCCCCAGCGCGACCGGTCGGGCAGGTGGGTCTTCTCGTCCATGCCCCAGGTGTGCTCGATGACCAGGAGCAGGTTCTCGTGGAAGCCCCGCAGCCGGGAGTCGTCGGGGGCGACCATCCCCTCGGCGGCCCAGGCCCGGCGGAGCCGCAGCAGCTCCCGGAGCCGGGCGACCTTCTGCGGGTCGGTGCCGACGCCCTGCACCCACGTGTCGCCGATCTCGGCCGTGACCACCGGTAGGTCGGCCACGACGGACCGCAACCCGACGGCGAAGGCATCGAGGGTCGAGCCCCGGACCTCGGCGTCGGGCACCCGCTTCCGCATCGCCGCGAAGGAGGCGATGACGTCGTCGACCGACGGCGGGCCCAGGTTGTCGCCGGTGTGGGCGAAGGCCAGGTGGTGCGGGCAACCGGCCACCGAGGTCAGGTCGCCGTAGCCGCCGGCCTGGTAGAGGACCGTGACCTCGGCGCCGTCGGGGCTCCGCCACCGGAACACCGGCGGGACCTCGGGGACGGTGGCCACCGGGTTCACCCCGATGTGGAGCATCTCGACGCCGGCGGCGGCCAGCAACGGCACCAGGCCCCGGGTGTGACCGGGGACGTCGGTCATCTTGGCCGCGATCGTGCGCCGGCCGAAGCGGTGGTCGAGCCGGGCGCTGATCTCCAGCCCGGCCTCGACCAGGCCGACGTCGCCCAGCTCGGTGTGGGTCGTGAACGGGAGGGCGTGCCACGCCAGGTCCCCGGCCTCGATCGCCGCCTCCGCCGCGGCCCGCCCGGCGGCGTCGGCCCGCTCCAGGTAGGTGTGGACCAGCCACGAGCCGGTGGTCCACACGAAGCGCTCCGGACCGCCCCGCGCCCGCAGCTCGGCGGCCAGGGCCAGCGCCCGGGGGACGTACGACGCGACGTAGGTGTCGACCACGTCCCCGGCGAGCGCCGTGAACCCCACGTCGAGGTGGGTCTTGGCCACCAGGTGCACCGTCTCGTTCACCGCCCGAGCCTGGCACGGCCCACACGCGTTCCTGCGGCAGACGATCGAGATCTTCCCGACTCGCTGCCGCAAGGACGCGGGGCGGGGTTGGACCACCGTCGCCGGCCGCGGAGCGCGGTCAGCCGCTGGCGCCCTCGCGGAGCTCGACGCCGGTGATCACCGCGTCGGTCGGGAGGGCGGTGCCGTCGAAGGAGACGATCAGCCGCTCATCGCGGTTGGGGTCGTAGTAGATGCACTGCGGGCCGTCGGGCCGGCCGGAGATGCAATCCCGCCGGTCCCAGTCGGGGCCGCCCGGGTCGTAGATGCCGAACAGCTGCTCGACCACGTCGGGGTGGGCGTAGGTCGTGGCCTCCTCCCGGTCGCCGGTGCCCCAGGCCCGCACCAGCGGGTCGGACTGCGCCCCCAGCGTCTCCTCGTCGACCTCGCCGCCGCCCGAGAGCTCGGCCGAGTCGACGGGTGGGAGCTGGCCGGTCCCTTCGTCGGGCATGTTGGCCTGGTGGGTCACCAGGCTGGCGCCGGTGGAGGCCTGGCTGAACGTGCAGTAGGCCGAGCCGGCCGCCCCCTCGCAGCGGTCGAGCACCCAGTCGCCGCCACCGGGGTCGGCGTGCTCGAACAGGGTGTCGACCACCTCGGCGGTGGCCAGCTCGGCGGCCCGGTCGCGCTCGCCGGCGCCCCAGGCCCGCACCAGCTCGACGGCCCATGCCTCGGTGTCGCCGGGCCGCGCGCCGGTGTCGGGGGGTGCGGTCGTCTCGCCGCTGGACGGGGGCGCCGTGGTCTCGCTGGCCGGCGGCGCCGTCGTCTCCGAGGAGGCGGTCGTGGCCTCCGTCGTGGTCGTGGTGGTGTCGGTCGTGTCCGCCGAGTCGTCGTCGCTGCCACAGGCCGCCAGCAGCAGAGCGAGGCTCAGCGGAGCGGCCGCGATGGCTGCTCTCTTGTTCCTCATGCCTCCACCCTGACCGGCCGAGGGCCGGGCGACTCCCTACAGGAACGGGGAGAGCACCCCGAGGACCGCCGTGGCCTGGGCCGACGGGTCGCCGTCGGCCGGCGTGAGCCGCAGCTCGGGGGCCTCGGGCGCCTCGTAGGGGTCGTCGATGCCGGTGAAGCCGGTGATCTCGCCGGCCCGGGCCTTGGCGTAGAGGCCCTTGGGGTCGCGCTGCTCGCACAGCTCGATCGGGGTGTCGACGAA
>CAYQGF010000293.1:1330-5212 GCA_964416885.1 uncultured Iamiaceae bacterium | reverse complement strand
AGCACGAGGGCGCCTACCCGCTGCCCGACAGCCAGCTCGACCGCTTCCTCCTCCGCACCTCGATGGGCTACCCGTCCGAGCAGGCCGAGGTGGCGATCCTGGCCGGCGACGGCGCCGAGGACGCCATCCCCCAGCTCGACCCGGTGGCCAGCACCAAGGAGGTAGCGGCGCTCGGGGCCGCGGCCCGTCGGGTCCACGTGGCGCCCGGGCTCCGGCACTACCTGGTCGACCTGGCCACCGCGAGCCGGTCCCACCCCCGCCTGGCCCTGGGCATGTCGCCCCGCGCCACCCTGAGCCTCCAGCGGGCGGCCCAGGCCCGGGCCCTGGTCGCCGCCCGCGACTTCGTCGTGCCCGACGACATCAAGGCCCTGGCCCCCGCCACTCTCGCCCACCGGCTCCAGCTCGCCCCCGAGGCGGCCCTGGCCGGCACCTCCCGCACCCAGATCGTCACCGAGCTGCTCGAGCGGGTGCCGGTCCCCACCAACGCCGGCCCCCGCCGGTGACGCAACCGGGTCACCGGCCGTGATCACCCGGGCGGGGGTGCTGGTCCTGGTGGGAGCCGGCCTCCTGGGCCTGGTCGGACGGGTCCTCGGGCTGGTGGAGGCCTACGTGGGGGCGGCCGCGGGCGTCGTGCTCGTCGGGTCGGCGCTGCTCCGGGTCCTCGTGCTGGCGCCGCGCCTGCGGGTGCGCCGGTCGGTGCGGCCCGACCGGGTCCACGTGGGCGCGCCGGCCCGGGTCGAGATCGACGTGACCTCGGGGTCGCGGCTGCGGACGCCCATCTCGACCCTGGTCGACCCGATCGGCGACCGGGCCGGCGCCCGGCTCCGGCTGGCCCCGCTGGGGCGGGGCGCGACGGTGCGTGCCGCCTACCGGTTGCCGACCCGCACCCGGGGCGAGGTCTCGGTCGGGCCGCTCTGGATCGAGGTCGGCGACCCGTTCGGCCTGGCCCGACGGTCGGTCCCGGTGGCGGAGAAGGTCCGGCTCGTCGTGCTGCCCCACATCGACCCGATCCGACCACTGCCCCCACCGGCGGGGGCCGAGCCGTTGTCGGGCCAGGAGGGCCGCCCCGGCCTCGGCCTCACCGGCGACGAGTTCCACACCCTCCGGCCCTACGTGGTGGGCGACGACATCCGGCGGGTGCACTGGCCGGCGAGCGCCCGCTCCGACGACCTGGTGGTCCGCCAGGACGACGAGCCCCACCAGGGCCGGGTCACGGTGGTGCTCGACGTGGCCAACGCCCACACGACCGCCGAGGGCTTCGAGCGGATGGTGTCGGCGGCGGCGAGCGTGGCCGCCGCCCACTGGCAGCGGGGCGACATCGTGCGGCTGCTCACCAGCGACCACCAGGACACGGGGTGGGTCACCGGGCAGAGCGCCTTCGACATGCTCCTCGAGGTCCTGGCGGTCGCGCAGCGTTCGGCCCGGGCGGACCTGGGGCGGGTCCTCGGCCTCACCGATGCCGGCGCCCACGCCATCGTCGTCGTCACCGGCGCCCGGCCCGACGGCGAGGTGGCCGCCCTGGCCGGCCAGAGGGCCCGCCGGGCGGCCCGATCCAGCGGGCTCACCGTGCTCCGCATCACCGACCACGATGCCGGGGCCGCCGGCGGGCTCCGCGGTGTCCGCGTGGTCGACGTCGGGCCCGGACGGCCGTTCCCGCTCGTCTGGGAGGACGCCCGCAGGCGCTCCCCCCGCTCGGCCCGGAGCCTCGTGTGACCTGGAGCTTCCTGTGACCTGGAGCCCGGCGTGACCACGACCGTCGCCCCTCCGGCGCCGCCCCCGACCGCCGCCGAGGCGCCGGCCCCGGCCGGCCCGCCGACGACACCGCCCCCGCCCGAGCCGGTCGCCGGCCCATGGGTCGGCGAGCTCCTGCTGCTGGCGGTGACCCTGGTCGCCGTCGCCGGCTTCGACCGGCTCTTCGCCGACCGGGCCGCGATGGTCCCCCTGGTCGTCGCCGCCCTCGGTGCCCACCTGGTCGGCGCCCTCACCCGCCGGCTCGGCGCGGGCGCGGTCACCACCGCGCTCGTCATGCTGCTCGCCTTCGTGGCCCAGGCCTCGGTGGTCCTGTACCCGCACACCTCGGCGCTCGGGCTGCCGACGACCGCCACGCTGTCGGCCGCCGGCGAGGACCTCCGTCAGGCCTGGGCGCTGTTCGGCGACGTGCGGGCGCCGGCCCCCCGGTCGCGGGGGTTCCTGCTCGCCTCGACCTTCACCCTGTGGGTGGCGGTCGGGCTGGCGGACTGGGCCGCGTTCCGGCTGCGGGCCGTCGTCGAGGCGGTGCTGCCGGCCGTGGCGGTGTTCGTGTTCACCGTCCTCCTGGGCGTCGGGGCGGGCGGCGTCCTCCTCACCGCGCTCCTGATCGCCGCCATCCTGGGCTTCGCGGCCAGCCAGCGGGCGGCCCGCTCGGCCCACGACGACGCCTGGGTCGGCGGCCGGGCCCGGCGCGGCACCACCGCCCTCGTCCGGGCCGGGGCGGTCACCGCCGTCGCGGTCGCCCTGGCCGCCGGGCTGCTGGGGCCCCGGCTCCCGTCGGCCGGGGACGAGGCCCTGGTCGACTGGCGGGGCCAGGACGGCCCGCAGGCCCGCACCACAGTGAGCCCCCTGGTCGACATCCGCTCCCGTCTGGTGGAGCAGTCGCAGGCGACGGTCTTCGTGGTCCGCTCCGACGAGCCCAACTACTGGCGCCTCACCGCCCTCCCGGCGTTCAACGGCCAGGTCTGGAGCTCCAAGCTCGACGTCGACGACGCCGACGGCGAGCTCGACGCCGCTCCCACCGATGCCGCCACCCGCGACGTCCGCCAGAGCTACGAGATCCGGGGCCTCGGATCGATCTGGGCACCGGCGGCGTTGACACCGGCGGAGGTCGTCGAGACCTCCGGCGTGCTCAAGTACAACGAGGACCTGTCCACCCTGATCGTCCCGAAGGACGTCGACTCGGTCGACGGCTACGAGTACACGGTGATCTCCCGGGTGCCGGCGTTCCGGCCCGAGGACCTCACCGCGGCCCAGCCCGCCCGGCTCCCCGACGCCGTGGCCGCCTCGACCGAGGTGCCCTCCGACCTCCCCGACGTGGTCGGCCAGACGGCCCGCGACGTGGTGGCCGGGCTCGGCCCCGACGCCACGCCGTACCAGCAGGCCCTCGCCCTCCAGGACTTCTTCCGTTCGGGGGCGTTCACCTACGACGTCGACGGCGTCCCCGCCGGGCACGGCTCCAACGCCATCGTCGCCTTCCTGCGGTCCCGCACCGGCTACTGCGAGCAGTTCGCCGGGACCTACGCGGCGATGGCCCGCACCCTCGGCCTGCCGGCCCGGGTCGCCGTGGGGTTCACCCAGGGGGAGCGGCTGCGGGACGGCACCGGCTACGTGGTGCGGGGCCGCAACGCCCACGCCTGGCCCGAGGTGTGGATCGCCGGGGCCGGGTGGGTGCCGTTCGAGCCCACGCCCGGACGGGGCCAGCCGGGCGCCGAGGACTACACCGGCGTGCCCCCCGACCAGGACGACACCGACCCGGTCGACGCCAACACCACCGCCCCCGTCACCACGGCCCCGGGGCCGACCACCACCAGGCCGGGCGGGGGGACGACGCTGCCCCCCGACGCCCGCGAGGAGCAGACGGCCGGCCCGACGAGCGGCTCGACGAACGGCGGCCCGTCCCGTTGGGTCGGCGCCCTCGGGGCCCTCGTCGCGGTGGCGCTGCTCGCCCTGGTGGTCGACGTCGCGGTGATCGCCGTCGTCCGCGCTCGCCGGCGGAGGGCCGATGGCGGCGACGGCACCGCGGCGGGCCAGGTGCGCGCCGCGTGGGGCCGGGCGCTCGACGCCCTGGGGCTGGTCGGCTCCCGGCCCCGGGCGGCCGAGACGCCCCGGGAGTTCGCCCGCCGGGCCGGC
>CAYQGF010000293.1:0-1320 GCA_964416885.1 uncultured Iamiaceae bacterium | reverse complement strand
GATGCCGATGCCCTGGCCGCCCGCGTCACCCGCAAGGTCCGCTCCGAGGCCGGCTGGCGGCCCCTCGTGCGCGCCGTCGTCGACCCCCGCACCCTTCGCTCACCGGCCTGACCGCCGGCCCGGCCCCTCGTCCGACGGGCGAGGAGCGGTCAGTCCTCGTCGCGGCGGAGCCGGTCGCGGGCGCGCTCGGTGGCGTCGCGGAGGCCGTCACCGAAGCCACGGTCGCGCAGCGACCGGGTGACCTGGTCGAGACCGACCCGGGAGAGGCTCCGCTCGAACCAGACGGCCGAGGCCAGCATCACCGCCAGCCCGAGGAGGGCGACGGCGAAGGCGTGCTCCCAGGCCAGGGCGACCAGGACCACGGCCAGCCCCCCGACGAAGGCGAACCCGGCCAGCTTCATGTTCCGCACCTGCTGGGCATGGGAGGTCGGACGACCCATCTCACCGGCCAGGTCGGGGTCGTGCTCGTAGAACTGCTGCTCGATCTGCTGGAGGATCCGCTGTTCGTCTTCCGAGAGCGGCATGTCGGTCCCTTCACCCATCCCCACCGGTCGGCGGTGGCTCGAACGAGTGCTCACCACTCTCGCACAGCGGACGGGACCCGACAACGCGTCGGGGGCCGTCGCCGCCGGGCCGATCACCCCTTCTGGTCCGGCCCCCACTGCTGGTCGCCCCGGCGGCGGACCTTGATCCCGCTCGGCGTGGTCAGCGAGGCCGGGACCACGGCATCGGCGCCGTAGCGGGCCCGGGCCCGGTCGACCGCCTCGGTGGCGGCGGCCCACGCCGCGTCGTCGGCCCGGGCCGGGGCGGAGGCCGCGCCCTCGGCGGCCTCCGCGCCCTCGGCGGCCGCGGCCTCCGTCGTGCCCGCGGCGGCGTCGAGCAGGCTGAGCTGCTCCCCCGCACCGGTGCCGACGGTGGCCGGTGGCGCCAGGTTCGACACGCCGACCCCGAGCAGCCGGACCCCGGGGCTGACGTCGACCTTGTCGAGCAGGGCCTTGGCCGCCCGGGCGACCGACGGACCGGAGGCGACGGGCGCCGCGGGCGTGGTGCTGCGGGTGATCGTGCGGAAGTCGCCGAAGCGGACCTTGACCGTCACCGTGCGGGCCACCGCACCGTGGCGACGGAGCCGGTCCGCGACGGCGTCGGCCATCCGCACCGCCTCCCGCCGCAGCTCCCCCGGGTCGAAGCGGTCGGTCGGGTAGGTCTCCTCGTGGCTGATCGACTTGACCTCCTGGTCCGGCTCGACGGCCCGGGGGTCGACGGCCCGGGCCAGGTCGTGGAGGTGCCGGCCGTGGGCCCGGCCCAGGGCGCCCTCGAGGG